>JBHIBK010000319.1:0-2674 GCA_046759065.1 Thermoplasmata archaeon
CGCCACCGCGATAACAGCCTCACCATCAATTCTCTCCAGCTCCCTCAGTGTTTCAGGGTGAACCACGGACACGTAGTCTACGGCCGCGGTCTTTTTCTCCTCTATCATCTTCCTCACGCCGAGCCTCACCCTGGAAGCATCCGCAGTTCCGGAGGCGACCATTTTCCTGCCTTCGAGAAGCGATCTGTAGAGGATCACCGCATCTCTCCTCTCCTCTTCGTTCAAGTAGGAATTCCTGGAGCTCATGGCGAGTCCGTCCTGTTCTCTTACGGTGGGGGCTGTAACAATCTCGGTATCCAAGTTCAGGTCACTCACCATCCTCCTCACCACAACCGCCTGCTGGAAATCCTTCTCCCCGAATATTGCAAAATCGGGTCTTACGATGTTCAGGAGCTTCATCACCACAGTAGCGACACCGCTGAAATGGCCAGGCCTGCTGGATCCGCACAGGACCGAGCCCAGAGATTCCACATCAACGTGAGTGGCGAAGCCTTCAGGGTACATCTCCTCAACTTCAGGCAAGAAGGCGGCGTCCACACTCTCTTTCTTCAGAAATTGAAGGTCACGGTCAATGTCTCTGGGGTATGACTCGTAGTCCTCATCTTCCCCAAACTGTGCGGGATTCACGAATATGGAAACTACCAGGAAATCACACGCTTTTCGGCCAATCCTCACAAGGCTAAGATGACCTTCGTGGAAATAGCCCATCGTGGGCACGAGCCCAACGCTCTCCCGGGAGGATCTTGCACGCATAGAAGCTGCCTTCATTTCAGAGATACTCTTTATCAGTTCCATCTGTCTGTCTTTCTAAGAAGGACTTCCCGCAGCGGGCGGCACGTAGTATCTGGTGCCGGCGAATGGCTTCTCGAGCTGCTTCATCAGATCCTTGACTGCCTCCTCGTCCCTGGAGAAGTCGAGCGCATTTGCATTAACCACCAAAAGCGGTGTGCTGGCATAGTGGAAGAAGAACCTGTTATAGGCCTCAGTCAGCTCCCTTGTATATTCTATTGAGATCGGGCGTTCATATGGTCGATCCCGCTTCTTCATTCTCTCGAAAATGTGTTCAGGGCTTGCCTGCAGGTAGATGACCAGGTCCGGAAGCATGATTTCACTTTCGAAAAACGGATATATCTTCTCATAGAGGGAGAGCTCCTCATCGTCAAGATTGAGATAGGCAAATATCCTATCCTTGGCGAAGATATAGTCGCTTATCACCCTCTCGTAGAACAGATCGGCCTGGGCGATCTCCCTCATCTGCTTGTACCTGGAGAGGAGGAAGAAGATCTGGGTCTGAAAACTGTGCGCCCTCATGTCTCTATAGAAGCTGGCGAGGAAGGGGTTCTCTGCAACATTCTCAAGCACCGTCCTTGCCCTCAATCTCCTGGCCAGGCCGTTGGCCAAGTCCGTCTTCCCCACGGCAATGGGCCCTTCTACGGCGACAAAGCGCGGTTGATTCATCTTCCCCCGATCTCCGTTGTCGGAAACTTGCTATAGAATCTTACGCCCTTTTCGTCCCTCAGTTCAAGAAGTATATTGCAAATAGTCCTTCCCAGGACAGGATGGAGAGCTGCTGGCGCAATTTCACACAGCGGGACAAGCACGAACCTCCTCAGGTGCATTCGGGGATGAGGTACCATGAGTCCCTCCTCTTGAATCGTGTGGGAACCGTACATCAAAAGATCTAAGTCGATTATTCGGGACTTCATCGAACCCTTTTCCAGTCTCCCCATGGCGGACTCAACCGCCTCAAGTGAGTGAAGAAGCTCGCGTGAGGAGAGGGAGGTGACTATGGAACAGGCAGCATTTAGAAACCGATTTCCATCGGATGTCCCCACAGGCTCAGTCTCATAGACTGATGATACCTTCTGCATTCTAACTCCCGGAATCAAATCGATTCTATTCCTTGCCATGATCAGATTGCTCAACCGGTCGCCGACATTTGTCCCCAATCCAACATAGACTACTTCCATTTCGTGCGCTTCCTCAGGCATCTCTCCTATTGCGGAGTAAGGGTCGAGATGGGCAGTATCATCTCCTCCATGGATATCCCACCGTGCTGGAAGGTTCCCTTGTATTGCTTGACATACCGCTGGTAGTGTGTCGGGTACACGAAGTAGTAGTCCTCTCTTGCTATGCAGTATCGCTTGTTGGGGTTGTCAGTGGGCAGCATGTAATCGGGAGGATTCTTGATCAGCAACGCCTGCTTCTCATCGCACCTTATCGAATTTCCGAACTTGTATCTGAGGTTGCTTGATATCTCCCTACCGCCGTAGACAGTGCATGGGCGCCCGGTCTGTATGGAACCGTGATCTGAGGTCAGTATCACATCCACGTCCTCCTTGCTGATACGCGCGAGAACATCATGAATGGAGCTCCTGGCAAACCATGTATGAGCAAAGGACCTGAGGGCATCCTCGTCAGCGGTCATCTCCAGGACCACTGTCGATTCGGAGCGGTAGTGCGTGAGTGCGTCCACGAAATTCACCACAATGCACAAAAGCTGATTGTCGAGGAAGCGATGCAGGTTCTTCTGCAGTTTTTCGGCGTCGGCGACGTTCAGGACCTTCACGTATTCAAACGTCGGAAACTTCGTCATTTCTCTCTTGATCGCAAGTTCGGCAAACTCGCGCTCATACTTGTTCTGGCTTCCTTCCTGACTAACACCCCAAAGCTC
>JBHIBK010000320.1:0-2673 GCA_046759065.1 Thermoplasmata archaeon
GTTACATCTGTAACCAAAAATGCTCCCGCCGGGATTCGAACCCGGGTGTCGGGCTCGAAAGGCCCGGATGATTGACCGGACTACACTACGGGAGCGTCGAATGCTCAACATGACCCGTTTATATATCGTTTTCTGGCATGTCGCTCAAAACTCACGAGTCATCTCCCTTGCCAAGAGCTGATAGTCCTTCGAACTCATTGTAGAGGGATTCACAGGGACGAGGAGTATACCCTCATTGAGAGTGACATACTCATTGACCTTCTGCATGAACCTGAGCGTGGCATCGAAGCTGTTCTGAGTGATGAGATACTCGACCCCCTCAAGGAGCACGGGACTGCCCTTGTTCTCGGTCAGAAACTTGGATATGCTTGAGAGAATGCCAACAAGATTCGTGGGAGAGAGGTACGCGAATGTCTCCTTCCCTCCCTCTGCCTTCGTGAGCCAGATTAGTTCTGCACCCCCGATGGGGCACTTCCTCTCAATCGTGCCTGGGTGTATCCTCGTAATCCCCAATCCTACACCGACCTCCCGGGTCAGTGACGAGAAGACATCCAGACTCCTCTCTGGTTTCGCCTCGCGAATGAGGTACTTCCCGCCCTTTCTCAACTCCCGGATTTCGCCGGGCTCCTCAGCCTCAATCTCCTCGAAGGTCAGGGATTCAATCTCTCTGGACTTGCCATCGACCTTCTGATGTATGGTGGCCTTTCTGCTCTTGGCCATGATTCTGAACTCGGACATGGTGTATCCTTTCGTGGAGAGCTTTACGACGTCGTCCCACGCCTCGTTCAGACCGTCCTCATATCCCTTGAGATATGCTTTCTTAGAACTCTTCCTAGCCATCCTCGATTGGATAAGCAACTTGCGAATAATGAACTTTGTGGGGACTAGCCGAAGTAGCCGAGGTCCTCCTTCCTTTCCACACCTTCCTCGACTTCCTTGAGCTTGGAGGCGATCTGATCGATGTGCTTGGCCCTCTCCTCGAGATTGCTGAAGTCGAGCTCGATACCGAGAGCTTTCTGAAGAACCTCGAGGACGGATTGAGCACTTTTTGGGTCCACGAAGTATCCAGAAGTCTCGCCCATCAAACAGATGCATTCCAATCCGTGAAGCTTTCCGATACCGAGAAGAAGACCGCTGGCCCCGACGATTCCGGCACCTGGCTCCCCCTTGGGGAAGACCACACCCAGCTTTTTCATGTCCGCAACGAGGGAATCGTGTGTGGCTGCACCAATGACTCTTGGCTTGGCAATCATTCTGCCAATGCCATACCCGCCAAGGGTGAATATCCTCTTCACCTTCATCTCCAAAAGAACGTTCATCACGAAGTCGGAGAGTTCATATTGACCCTCGGGCGTCAGCCCCTGAAAGTCGCCAACGAGGATGATGAAATCCCTATGATCACCATCCTGCCGTACATAGTACAGCTGGTTGCCGACAAGCCGGACTATTCCGCTATCATCGACGACGACCTGTGGAGGAAAGTGCTTCGAAAATATCTCCGCGAACTTCTTCGCATCGAGCTCATCCAGAAGATGCTCGGCGGCCAGCTTTCCCACGTTCCCTACGCCTGGCAGACCCTCGATGAATATGGGATCGCTTAACTCGGGCTTTTCTAGATACTCAATCCTTATCTCTTCCATTTCCGCACCTTTGCATTTTGAGTTGCCTTCTGTATCTGCCATATCTGTCCTCTGGAGAAAACCTAGGCGGAAGAGCCATGCCAGTTTGGATCCCGCATCTTGGACACTTTCCCGCAAGAGTATAGATATCGCATTCTCTGCATTTTCTGATGAGCGTGCGCATACTTACGCCTTTCTACTGAATTTGGCTTCCCCGCCAACCGACAGCATGTGCTCCACGACCTTCTCCACGGTCTTGTTCATCTCTTCCTCAGCTGTCTTGTAGTCGGGTGCTCTCACAACAAGCCTGTATCTTGGCGCGCCGACATATTGAACCGAAACCTCCGCCTTCTTGTTCTTCTCCACCTTTGCCAGTGCTTCACGTATGTGTACAATGCCATCGGAAAGGGGACAGTTAATCTCAAAGAAGCCGTCAATGTTCACGAATGGCGGTTGAATGTTCTCTTTGGCCACTTCCACCAAGGCCTTCACCCAGTCTCCCTTGAATCCCTCCTCTTTGAGAGACTTCTCATCGAAGGCTGCCTCTTCGAAGGCCCCGTAAAGGCTACCGAACTTCTCGATCAGTTCACCTGCGTGCTCTTCCCCGAAGGTTTTCAGATCCAATTCACTGCGCTCAGCAACGAGCTCCAATAGCTTGTACGCCTTCTGTTCGTTCTTCCACTGCTGTATCTTCTCCCTCTTCTGGTGCTCGTTCACTTGCTTCAGGGACAGATCAATGTGACCCTTGGAGGGATCGACTCTGAGAACTTTGCAGACGATCTTCTGACCCTCGCGAATGAAGTCCCTTATGTACTTGATCCAGCCGGTGGCGACCTCAGCGATGTGTATGAAGCCCTCCTTCTCCTCGTACTCATCCAAGGAAACGAAGGCACCGAAGTTCTTGACGTTCTTCACGTTGCATACAACAAGTTCTCCTTCCTCGGGAAACTCATACAAGCCTGCCATCACTCCACGACCTTCACGACTTCTCCCCTAATTTCAGCCTTCCCCCCTTTTGGCCTCGCAATGGTTGCACCGCACACGAGGCAGGTAA
>JBHIBK010000321.1:0-2672 GCA_046759065.1 Thermoplasmata archaeon
GAGCCCTCGGAGCTAGTGGAGATCCAACGGGTCGCCCCGTTCGGCACCAAGACGCTCGTCGAGGGCGTAGGCGTTCAGTCTCGTCGCGTTGTCAAGCGCCCGCTCACCGCAGAGGAAATGGGATCGCTCGTCAGAATCCGAGGCCAAAGCCACACCTTTCAGGGTGACCCGAAGTTATTCCTGCTTGGCTCTGAAGCTGAGCGCATCCGAATTGCCCACCAGTTTGATCCGCTCTTCGCCGTCAATTCGAGTATCGTCGATCCGCTGCCGCATCAGGTCGAGGCGGTCTACCGTTCTCTCCTCCCTCTCCCACGAATCCGCTTCCTCCTCGCCGATGACACGGGCGCCGGGAAGACGATCATGACCGGCCTGTTGATGAAGGAGCTTCTTTTCAGGGGAGTCATCCAAAAAATCCTTATCGTCACTCCGGGTGGACTGACAAAGCAATGGAAGGAAGAGGAACTTCAAGAAAAATTTGGGCTCTATGCTCGGTTGGTGAATCGGGCTTCATTCGACGCCGAGCCTGGCCAGTTCTCTCGCTACGAGGACGGCATTTTCGTCACGTCCATTGATTTCCTGGCGCGAAACGAAGGTTGCTTGAGGGCTGCCGCCGAGACGCAGTGGGACCTGGTGGTTGTAGACGAAGCTCACAAACTCTCGGCCTATGAATACGGCAGCAAGTTGGAGGAGAGCGAGAGATACAAGGCCGTAAAGGCGCTGGTCCGTAAGACCGATCACCTGCTCTTCCTTACGGCGACTCCCCATCGGGGCAGGAAGGATACCTTTCGTCGGCTCCTCCTGCTTCTGGACGAGGACCTCTTTCGAAAGGATGAACACGTTGGCGACAGGGTGCGGGAGCAGACCGCTCCATACGGCTCCACCGGCGAGGACTTTGAGAGCGAGCGTCCAATCAGCAAGGCCCGGAACCGGTTCTTCCTCCGCCGCCTGAAGGAGGAGATGGTTGATTGGGACAATGAACCGCTCTTCAAGAACCGGCATACGAAAACAACCGGGTATGAACTGACACCGGAGGAGAAGACCCTTTATGACGAAGTGACCAGCTACGTCCGCTCGAAACGGAAAGAGGCGAAGGCGAAGAAGAACCGGAACGTCGAACTGACGCTCATGGTCATGCAGCGCCGCTTGGCAAGCAGCCTCTATGCAATTACCAGAACACTGGGAAACAGACTGAGGGCGCTGAACGAGGTCCTCGACATACTCAGAGACCCGAGGCGCACCGAAGCTGAAAAGAAACGCCTGCTGCGAGGACCTACCGACCCATCTGATCCTCAAGACATCTCGGAATATGAAGACCTGACCGAGGAGGAACGAGAGCGCACCGACCAGCGGATTTTCCGTCAGGTCCTTACCGACGATCCCGACAAGGTCGAGGAAGAACGGGACGAGGTCCAGAAGCTCTTCCGGCTCGCAGACAGCCTGAAGCATCATAAGGAGGCCAAATTCGCAGAGTTGCTCTCCGTGCTCGATTCATCGGACGTCATCCGCGCCGAAGAAGAAAAGCTTCTTATCTTCACGGAGCACCGCGACACCCTCGACAGCCTGGCAAAACGCCTTGAGCAGAAGGGGTACGCGGTCGCGACCATTCATGGCGGCATGGATGTCGATACCAGAAAGCACGCCCAACGGACGTTCAGGACCCGCGCCAAGATCATGGTCGCCACGGACGCCGCGGGCGAGGGAATCAACCTGCAGTTCTGCCGCTACCTTATCAACTGGGATATCCCGTGGAACCCGAACAGACTTGAGCAGCGAATGGGGCGCGTCCACAGGTATGGCCAAGCAGACGACGTGTGGCTCTACAACCTCGTCGCTCAGAACACCCGGGAGGGTTCTGTCCTCAAGAAGGTCCTCTCGAAGATGGATGTCATGCGGGAACAGATGGGCTCGGACCGAGTGTACGACGTGATCGATGAATGGCTCGAGGATGTCCCGCTCGTAAGGTTGATCGAGAGGGCGATTGATTCCGAAGATGAAACGGTTGGAGCAGGGGAAACGGACACTGCCTTGAGTGGTGCCTCCAGGGAGAGAGCGGAGCAACTCATTGCCCTTCAGAAGAAGACATCCTTTGCATCGCGACTGAACCTACAGGCTGCCCGTGAATTGCGGGATGCTTCCGATGAGCGCAGGCTCCAACCGTTGTTTATCCAGCGCTTTTTTGAGCGAGCGTGGACAGCCGCTGGGGGAACGATCCGAAAGGACGACCACTTCCCGGTCTGGCACCTCGGTGCTACACCTTCCGGCCTTCTCGACCTCTCACGGGAGCGGCGCCTGCCGTTGTCTGAGAGATACGATACTCCGCTCGTATTCGACAAACAGCTCGTCAGCGTGGCCAGCAAGGTGCGTGTTCCCGAGCGCACAAAGCTCATGGGGCCGGGCCATCCTCTGTTTGATACGCTGATCGGATGGACCATTCGGGAGGCTCGCGAGGCCTTTGCGAAGGGCGCTCTGCTCGTGGACCCCAACATCGCAAAACCTCAACGGGTCTGGCTGGTGCGTTCAACCATCGAGGACGGCCGACGGGAGTACCGGCAGGACAAACGGAAATCTCCGGTGCATGAACGCCTCGCGGCGATCGTTCAAGACCACATGGGCCTCCGCACGACATCGCCTTCTTACCTGCTCAACTGCGTTGCACCCGAGAAGGTGGTCCC
>JBHIBK010000322.1:0-2671 GCA_046759065.1 Thermoplasmata archaeon
GTCAGGACCATGTCGATCTGAATGAGATGCAGAACCGTGCCGTTGCCCGCATTTTGAAACCTTATGCTCAGGGCGTCCACGCTCTCCAGCGTTCCGTGCTCATCACCAAAATCCGTAATGTTGAAGGTTAGGGTCTCCTGATATCCTTGGACAGTCTTGAGCCCAGAAGTCCACCAAGTCTCGTTGCCACTGGCATTCCCCTTCAGTTGTATCGAAACGTCCGCGCTGGTTCCGTTGGGGATGTAAAGCTGAATATCCACCTGTTTGAAAATCGACCAATCGTATGTTCCTTCCGGATCCCTCTCAACACCGTACGCGCGGTTGGGGTCAGAAAGGTTGAGGAATATGACCATTGCCGGTTCCTCTCCGTGCGGTCCCCTCTCAACATGGTGGAAATCCCCTTCGGTGACATTGGTGGAACCGTCTTCCGCCCAACCCGCCAGTGACATATCCTCGAAGGAGTCCAGCGCCTGCGTGGGAGCCGAGAAAGCAAAGACAGCGAACATGAACATGAGGACCATGAGGAAAATCTGAATGAAGATGGCCCCGAAGGACAAGGGGTACCTCGAAAACTCCACTATCGTCTTCTTAGACATGGATAGGAACGTCGCAATGCTCTGCCTGAAAGAGAACTCAGAAAGCCCGAATCCCCTTCTAGCGATCTCCTTCTTCAAAACTGTCCCACCCCTTCGTTCTTCTTTATCCTTCTCTCCGTCCTCAGAAAGACCGTGTACCCGACAAGGGGCAGGACCGCGGCAAACACCAGAAGGACCGCCAGGTCAAAGTACCACGTTCCAAAGAAGTACGCAACGTCCAGCAAGGAGGCCCGAACCCCGTTCGTCATCCATGTCGGCGGGAAGCTCATCGCGACGTAGCGGAGGAACGGTGGGAACACGGTAATCGGGAAGAAAATCCCCATGAAGAAGGCCACAATCCACTGCATCACCTGTATCAGGGAATCCGCTTCCTTCACCTTGAGAATCAGGGCGCCAAAGGCGAAGCTTATTCCCCAGAGTGGGATTATCCCAATCGCGACGAATGCCAGCGCCAAAACCAGATCGCCCTGGAGGATGTCTATCTGGAAGATGAAAGAACCCACTATCATGGCAAAAGCGAAGGCCATGAGGGATCTGATGAGCGCGTACAGGGTGATTCCCGATAGAACCTCGACCCTCTTGGCGGGAGATGCATAGACGGACTCGAGCGTCCCCGTCTCCATCTCTCTCCTGATCCAGTAGCCGACGAGCCAAAGCATCAGCGTCACAACGATGAAGGTGTTCGCACCGATTAGCATGTACAGCTTGAAGTTCTCGGTCCCCGTAGTGTTCTCGAAGTTCTGCGCGGCAGCCTGACCAGCGATGGCCACACCAAGAAGTATCGGAAGAGCCGCAAGGATCACTGGAAGAAACATGTCGAAGAAAATGGCGCCCTTGTATCGCATTATTATCTTGAACCGAGCAATCAGGACGGTCTTTGTGATTCCGAGAGCTGACCTGAGCGAAATCTCCGAGAGGCCCAAACCTCTATGAGCGGTCTTCATCTTTTCTCCGCACCCTTGCCAGTCACGACCTCTCTCGTATCGATGCTAAGGGACCTTCCAGTCTTGGCTATGAAGACGTCCTCCAGCGTCACATCCTGCGGGTTTATGTACTCTATGCTCGCTTCCTCCTCCACGAGCGTCTCAATGATTCTCGGGAGGGCCTTTCTGCTGTTGTCGCAGATTATCCCCAACTTCGTCTTGCCGTTTGCCGCATCCTTGATGACTGCCGTTTTGACACCCGCAATCCTCACTATCCTATTCCTTGCAGACTCGGGTATCACACCCTCCACGTCAATCACGCTCTCCTGCGGAATCGAGGACTTCAGCTCACTGGGCGGCCCAAGGGCGATTATCTCTCCCCTGTCTATTATCGCGACCCTATCACAGAGCTCGTCAGCTTCAGCCATCAGATGGGTAGTGTATATTATCGTGTGACCGTCTTCGTTCAGGGTCTTGACTATGCCCCTCAGCTTGCGAGCCGCGTGAACATCCATCGTTACGGTGGGCTCGTCAAGGAAAAGTATCGGAGCATCATTGATCAGGGACTTCGCAAACGCGAAGATCATCTTCTGCCCGCTCGAGTAGGTTTCCACCGTCCTGTCAACGAACTCGGAGAGATCGAGGAGGTCGACCAGATAGTCAATCCTCTTCTTTCTGACGGCCTTCGGGATGTAGTAGAGGGCCCCGAAGTAATCCAGGTTCTCCCTGCCCGTGAGCTTCCAGTAGAGACCACGCTCACCCATCAGCATACAGCCTATCGAGGCTCTTACCATGTTCTCCTCCTTCTGAAGGTTGAAACCGTTGATCCAGGCGGTTCCTGATGTGGGAAGCAGAAGGGTGGTGAGGCATTTGATGAGGGTGGTCTTGCCCGCACCGTTTGGGCCAAGCAGACCGAATACTTCACCGTCGATGATCTCAAGGTCAACATCCTTGAGCGCCTCGACCTTCTTTATCCGCTTTCCTCCCTTCTTCCTTTCTTTTGAAGTGAAGATCTTGGAGATACCCTCCACCAGGATGATGGGTCTTCTCATGGTCATCCGCTTAGGGCGAGCACTTTATATAAAGGATTTGACCACTTTAGTCTCTACGAATGAAGCTTTTATTTCTTGATGCGACATAGGGGACACAGGG
>JBHIBK010000323.1:0-2648 GCA_046759065.1 Thermoplasmata archaeon
CCTTGAGGTCCAGTGCAGTCGTTGACATCGACGACCATATCGCCATTGATGTCCTCGTCCGGAACATCACCAACGCCGTTGCCGTTGATGTCCCAGCAGGCGGTGCCATTCACACCATCATCGCCGACAGGCCCTTCTGACCCCTGGTCGCCCTGTGGGCCCTGAATTCCTTCTTCGCCTTGGGGACCCATTGGGCCCACTTCTCCTTGTGGTCCGGGTATTACGATCGCTAGCACCATAGCAACAACAGCCACTACTAGGCTCCCAACTACCATTCCTTTCCATATTCCTCTACTACCCTCATTCATGGGATCCCTCTTGATACGATGGAGTCTTCATCGTGAGTGCCTGGATATAAGGCTTGCGTCGTGGTTCATATTGAAGTCCGACGTTTTCCTCCGAGGCGATTTCATATGGGCGGGCTAGGCCTTCCTCCTTCTTCTTGCTTCCAAAACGAGTCCCGCGCTGGCTATGACGACAACCAACGCGATCATCGTCCAGAAGAAGACTTGCCCGAGAAGCGGATCTCCAGGCTCGTGTGGAGTCTCCATGACGACAAAGACGCTCACTTCATCGGAGTAGTTTGTTCCATCAAAGGCGCGCGCGAATATCGTGTGCTCCCCGCTGGAGACAGAAGTCGTGTTCCACTTGTAAGTCCAAAAAGCTGTACCGTTGGCCGCTATCCAAGGACCATCGCCAATTCGAACTTCTACCTTTTCGACCATACCGTCATAGTCCGTAGATGAGCCTGTGATGAAGACTACCTCCGACACCTCAAATGACTGGCCCGGGACGGGGTGAAGTATGGTGCACGTCGGCAGGCTACTGGGCTGCGCCGGATTAAGAATCAAGTTCGCTCCTTCTGACTTCGGACCCTCCCCCAGGGAGTTCTTTGCGCTTACCCTGTAGTAGTAGGTCTGCCCAGGGACCCCTGTCTTGTCAGTGTACGTGAGGACGTTACCGAGTTCCAGATAGAACGCCTCTTGACCCTCTGCCGTGCCCCTGTACAATAGGTAGTTGGTCACGGGGAACCCTCCGTCCGAGGCGGGCGGATTCCACATCAGCAGAGCTCCTCCATTCTTCGGGAACGCCTGCAGATTCCTTGGAGCGGTTGGTGGCGTGAGAGGGTAGGGGCTCCCGAATGGGTATCTGTCCCGGCCTTGCCCGCCCTCGATGTTCCGCGGGGTATCTACCAACCCATCAGAGCCTGGCTGGTCCTGATTGGGCCCGCTGAATAAGTCCATGCCCGTATGGTCGTCCCAGTAGTTACCACCTGAAGGGTAGCCATCGTCCCATTCGTTCGTGTCGTTGTCGTCGTACGCCTGATTCGTATTCCCGATCAGGTTGTTATGGTAGATGCGGTTCAGACCTGAAACGTATGACGTGATTCCATAGCCGTTGCTGGTGATGTGGTTCTCGTTGATTGTGTTACCCGTACTATGTGAGAGTTCCATGCCCCAGAGATTGGCGTGAAGAGCATTTCTGAAAATCGTATTGTTCGTGGACTCAGAGGCCAGGATGCCAATCAGATGGCTATCACGAATCGTGTTCTGAGTGACAGTGTTGTAGTGTGATGATGAAAGTGAAATCCCTCTATCACTCGAGGAGACGGAGTTACCTGATAACGTGTTGCTGCTCGAGTATCGCACCCAGATACCATTGGGCATGTTCCAGAGCAGACTATTGTTCATCACAGTGATGTGGCTGGATATCCAGATGTTGATCCCTTGCGTGTTGTCCAGTATGTAGTTGTCTGAGACAGTGCAGTTCTCAACCTCATCGAGCAATACGCCATTCCACCATCCCATTCTGGGGACTTGCCTCAAGGTGAAGCCAGAGACGTTTACCCAGTCTGCCGTAATGTGGACAACTGTACCGATGGTCTGATCACGGTCAAACTGGGTGTGGATGGTCGTGTTCTCTCGGCTCTCGCCAACAAGTGAAAGACGCTTATCTATGACGAGGGCCTCATAGTAAGTCCCGCTGTACACGTACACCGTGTCCCCGGGAGTAGCGGCATCTATCGCTTCCTGTATCGTGGTGTAGTTGCCCGAACCCGTCCCGCCCACGAACAGGATTGTCGCTCTCGCTACGTCTGGAAGTATCGTTACTGTTGTGAATAGGGATATGAATACCAGAAGTGCCACCAAGACGAACTTCTTCATCTTCCTCCACGACCTAGATTCGAATCGGTTACCATCCTAATAATCCTTGTTATGGATGCCTTGCCAGGGTATTGATGCGTCGCATACCAATGAGGAGTACGACGTTCTTTGAGCCGGGCAGTCTGCTGGATTTGCGTGATAAGGACACTGCAGCATCATTCCGTTGACGACCGCGGGAGATGGAGTCACTGGAGAAGCCCACATCGCTTCAGATGGCCTCGTTCCCCTGGTCCTTGTGGCGTAGTGAGACCACCGGTCTCTCCGTGGACTGGTCGGATATTCCCTTTGACATCTCATAGGGAATTCCTAAGGTCCCGCCTAGCTTCTCCTAAGGTCCGCCCTAGGTTTCCTCTAGCTCGTCCTAAGGTCTCCCCTAGGTTCTCCGTAACATCCTATAGACCTACCATAGACACACTATATACATCCTTGCCAGATCCTTGCTTGACCCCTCTAGTTCGCCCTGGGTTTCCTACGCGGCTACCG
>JBHIBK010000324.1:0-2640 GCA_046759065.1 Thermoplasmata archaeon
CTGCTAGCGCATAAAACCTCCGCGGCAAGAATCAGCCTGCGACGGGGCATTCTAGCGCTAACGCTACACCTGCCCGATTTCCGGGGCATCCACCTGAGGATAAGGGAAGTTGATGATGATTCCCCTCGTCAGATTCAGGGTCTTGAGGTAGGACCGGAGCTGCCAGCGATGCGAGGGGGAAATTTTCATCCCTGCCTTGAGCTCCACCACCACCTGGTCATCCACGATAAAGTCCAGGCGGCGGGTTCCCACCCTCTCCCCCTTGTAGAAGACCTCAGTGTTGCGCTCGACCTAGTAGGTCAACCCCCGCGGCAGGAACTCGACGGCCATAGCTGTCTTGTTCAATCACGAGCGCCCCAAGTTTTGGCTCTTACCATCGTGTAGCCATCGGTGCCTCGATCAAGCAGAACATGATGATCCACAAAGGCGGAGATGTCCTCATGGGCTACGATGAAGATCTGGGAAAAGGTGTCCCGCAGAGCTTCGAGAACCTCGAATATTCCTTCCTTCCTAGATTCGTCGCTGCTCGATATGCACTCGTCTAGAAAGAGACTGTACTCGTCTGCTCTGACCCGCGAATCGAGGATTGCCTTGGTAAAGGCGAGCCTAAGGGCGATGAGAAACTGGTCCTGAGTTCCGCCGCTAAACACATCTTTCTCCTTGTAGGATCCCGCTTCCGGGCTGAAGGCTCTGAACTGAAGATCATCAGATATTTCGAGATCAGCATATCTGCCGTCTGTGATTATCGGAAGGAGCTGATTGAGTATGTATCTGGCCGCCGGGAGCACCTTCTCCCTCAGTTCTGCTGCCGTTGACCGGAGTTCTTCCGCAGTACGCTGTAATACCTCCACGTGGAGTTTGAGTTCGTCGAACTGCTGGCTCAGGGACGGAAAACTCTCGTATCCCTCGCGTGTCCTTTCGAGATCATCTTCGATCCGCCTAAGGGCCTCCTCAACCGCACTCCGATCGTTTTTCAAGTTCGTAACTCGCTCTCGGAGTTCTTCCCATAGGCTGGCCGCCTTCCGGTGCTCCTCCTCTGAGTAGCTACGCCCTTCAGCCTCTGGCGGCCTGTGATCCATATGCTTTCCCCGTTCTTTCTCCATTTCTCTCAACTTATCCTTCGTCGACTCTCGAAGCCTGGGCAGGTCTTTGGACTGTGACCTCTTGACTTCTTCTTCCAGCTCTTGTTTCGTGGCCTCTATTCTGTGCTTCTTGCGGACCTGCTGCTTAGCGGCTTCGAGGAGCTCCTGAAGGTCAGCTCCATCAGGAACGGGACACACCGAATCTTCTTCCTTGACCTGATCCAGAAATGCTTTCGCCTCCTTTTGCAGCCTCTCCGCCTCGCCCTTCCTCTCCTTCCAATTGTGCTCCCGCTGCCTGAGGGCATCATCAAATGATTCCGGGTGATCCAAGCCTGCCAGTTCCCTCAGCTGACGGAGGATTCTCTCGAGTTTCTCTTCGAGTTCTTCTTCGGACGTCACACCACCGGATGATAGGGCCTCGTTAAGGCGGAGCCGAGCTTCTTTGAGGTCGGAGATGATTGTCTTCCGTTGGTCGACGAGAGCGATGACGTGGAGCGCTCTGTTTGCGAGTTTCTCCATCTGCAGAAATGCGCTAAACATCCATGCAGCTGCTGCAAGCAGACCGACACCGGCTAGCATCGCGGGGAGAAAGAGGAGGAGGCCAAGGAACAGGCTCACCAGACCCCCCAGGAGGGCAATGCCGAACCCAATTAGCATACGCTTCTTCCTCGTCGGCAACCCCTTCTGGATCCGTCCTGCCTCAGCTGCGGGCAGGCGCAACCTCTCCTCTTCCTCTCGAATTTCCGATTCGATTTTCTCCAGCCGCGCCTCATGGCCTTGTGCGCTCGAAAGATGGCCCTGGATGGACTCTCGCACCGAGATAAGCCCTAGGGTTTCCTCAGCGAGTGGCTTGTGCCTTTTCAGATCTTCTAGTTCGATCTTCGCTTGTTGAAGCCGCTCTCTTGCTCTTTCCAGGTCCCTTTCTCGCTGTTTGGCATTCTCGCTCGCTCCAATCCTCTTCCTCAGGGAACTCTCAGTCTCCTGGGGATTTCCAATCTCCTCTAGCTGCTCTTCCAGCCCCTTCAAGCGGACCGATCTTGACTCCATCTCCCTAAGTTGAGTATCAATCTCCGACAGCTTCTCTTTCAAGCTTATTTGAATCCTTTCAAGGTTTTCCTCCTTTTCCAGCCAGTCACATATCTGTACCTCACGCTTCGCGTTGTTTGCTTCTTTCAGGGCCGTCTTCAATTCGCCCTGAATCTCCTTCAGTTCGGAGTCCTTTTTCTCGTCCTCCTGAAGTCTCTCCTCGTGTAGCTTCCAGTCTTCCTCAGCTTTGGAAAGGTCTGCCTCTGAAAAGGCCAGCTCCTTCAGGCGCTGGCTGCGATCGCTCTTGGCGGCCAACATGGCATCATCGAAGACCTCCATTCCCATCACCTTGTTCATCATCGCCTCTCGGCTCGCCTTTGCCAGGTTGCGGAGAGCGTCGAGATCCTTCTGTTTGACGTAGACCAATTTTTCGAAGGAGTCCCGGTCCATGCCGATGATTCCCCCGACCACTCTCTCAATCTCTCTTACGCTACTCGATATCAACCTGTAATCTCCTTCGACCCGTTGCTCC
>JBHIBK010000325.1:0-2631 GCA_046759065.1 Thermoplasmata archaeon
CCAACAGGCCCTTGATCAGGAAGAAGCCGAAGGCCAGACTCAGGAGCAGCATCCTCCTCTTTCCCGATCGGCGAAAGGCAAGAAGGGAAAAGAGAAGGAGGGCAGCGGAGAGAATGACCACCCACGCCAGCGCTCCCAGTTCCAGATCCGAGACCGATGCCATGGCCTTCTCCCAGCTAACGTCGGCGACGGTTGATGGCCCAGACTCCCAGGACTAGCAGAAGGGCCGTCGCCAGTCCGATGGTGTAGACAGTGAAGCTCTTTCCGTTAGCGGGAATCACAATGGCCATGATGCCCACCTTGGGGTCGTGGACTATCTCCATGCCCTGTGGATAGGAGAGGAAGAGGCGCACCTTCTTCTCGAACTCTCCCCCGTCTTCCTCCTCCTCAGCCTCCACCTCTACCCTCACAACCTGAGACTCGACGGGAACGGTATCACCATCTACCGTAGCGCTGGAAGACCACTGGAAAAAGGCGGCGTACTCCTCCCCCCTGGCCATGATGTCGTCCAACTCCTGGCTCGTCTCTACCTCAAACTCCGTCTTCACCACCAAGTCCATTGCAACGCCACTACCTTCCTCCTCGAAGGGGAAGTTGTTGATGAGGATGTCTATCTTCGCCTCTGTTGGAGCAACGGGGATGCCATTCACGAAGGTGAAGCTGCCAAAGACCCAAAAGATCAGGCCGAAGGTGGCGTCCTCCGGTCCAGGCAAGGCATAGAGAACGCTTATCTTCCGACCCTCCACGCCATCTCGACTGAAGGGAGCCTGGTTCAGCTCAATCAGGCTGAGCTCCTCAACAAGGAAGGACTGAATGACGTCGTCGTCCAGGGGGCTGAAGGCTCCATCCCCATTGCTATCGATGAACTCCACCAGCCTGCGGAAGGTAATCCGCATCTCCACCTCCTCTTCCCGAGCGGCCTCCGTCTCGAAGGAGACCTTCATGCGACCCTCCCGCGCATCAAAGTGGACCTTGATTTCGTCCTTCCTCTCGGCGTTCCTGGACTCCAGCTTGATCGTGACCTCCTCACCCTCTATCTCTATCTTCACCTCGCGCTCCTCTCTTTCGAAGTCATCGCTTTCATCGGCTTCCAGCTCTGATTCGTCGTCCTCATCCCCTTCGTCATCACTTGGGCCTGAATGGTCGGCATCGGATCCGACCCGCTCATCATCTCCACCTTCATCGTCATCGCTTCTCGAGCCCTCATCAGCGTCGTCGTGGTGGGGGTTGATCCCACTGTTCTGGTCGTCGAAGCCGCTGATCTCTCCACCGAATATTCCAACCTCGGATGCAGCCCCCTGCAGAGAAGCAGAGAGGATAGCAAGGGCCACAAGCAGTAACACCATCCACTTCCTCAATCCACTCACCCGAATCCAAAAGACCGCCCCTTTGGAATAAAGCTTGTTCAACAAGATTTGAATGCAAACGGGTTCCGTATGGGAAGATGTCATTCCGTAGCCTTTTCTTCGTAACTCGTTCGGCCCATCGCCTGAAGGAGTGTCGTTGGACTCGATGTTCTTCCAGCGGCATGGCGCGGCGAACATGGGGAAGAAGGCTTGGAGCTACATGCTCCAGGTCGGGGCTCCTGGGCTTTAGCCTGAAGGGGGCAACCCGTCTTTGACATGGACCACCCAACCTACCCGCTAGAGGGACCCATAGAGCCCTGTGGACCTCCCTCTCCTTGACATCCGATGTCCACTCAGGAAAGACACATCGAAACGGGACGCGGAATGAGTACCCAGGGCCCTTACCAGAGGAAGGTGAAATCTGTGAGAGGAAGAGCGATAGTGGCGCCGGTTGCTCTTCACGGAGGGATGCTCTCGCTGGCACCCGATGTTGCGGCCCTCGGCCCTCCCATCAACACATTTCTTGGTGACCGATAAACTGCCAAGGAATTCTCTTATCCTCTCCGGGCACGACTGTCTGGATAGATGGCACTACTCGGTGCTCGTCTTGGTACGGATCCAACCTGTGACAGAAGGGCCCGCAGACGAGACGCCAATCGAGAACATCTCGAAGGCAGAGACCCTTATTGGGAAAGTTCCGACGGCAATCTCCCGATTGCGGAGTTTCCGGCGGGAAAGTGGCCCTGGAGGACATCCCTTGCTTCGGGTATGCCCTCAATACTTGTTATGCGCAACGTAACCGCGATGGCTGCAGGAAGAGCCACAGGCCCTGCGATGAGAACTCTCTGCAACCTTCCCTCCATGAAAGTCCCCTGTGATCGATTGTATACATCCGATACATGGCACTAGGGGATTGGAGTCGGTTACGGATGACGTTCAATGAATCAGGTGTTCCTCAGGATCAAGTCAGAGAAAGGAAAGCTAGGAACCTTTCAATTCATTACAGTCCCCCACAGGCCCGTTTGGCCCGCCACATTCAGAACCCAACAGGCAAGGCTTCGACGTGGCGTCCTTCACGGGAAAGGTGGCAGGCTCGATGCTATTGCGGGACGCAAGAGCGAAAAGCTGAGGCGAGAGGCATGGCCCCCACCCGCCTTGACCGTTTCACGCTAGGGGACGACAATCCCTCGAAGGAGGTTCGGCTCGCCCCTGTCCAGCAGGCTGAAACCACTGTTGATGTCCTCCAGGGGGAACCTATGACTCACCATCTCCTTCACTTTCACGA
>JBHIBK010000326.1:0-2629 GCA_046759065.1 Thermoplasmata archaeon
CTTTCTCACAGTCCAGGATTTCAATCGGATTGGATCCGCTGACCCGGTGCTGATTCCGAACGGGAACTATACGAGTACTGTTGTGTGGGATTTCCAAGATCCTGGCAACTACACGACCACGAACGTCGAATTGGTGAATCAGGAAGCTAGGCTAATTGAGGTTAGTACTAGCTGGGATGAGACTACGGGATCAGATTTCGAGAACGGAGCCTTTGACAACACAATAGCAACTCTGGACGGAAAAGTTGTCCTATCAAATCTTACAAAGAGCGCGATTGCGAATGGGAACTTCTCCTCCGATTTGAACTGGACCTTTCAGGATAGCACATATGGGAACATAACATCCGAATGGTCCCCATCGGGTCAGAATGCATGGCTCCATCACAATTCCTCCTGGAATGACCCCTATTTCGGAAGCGGAACCGTTGCGCTAGTGGAAGGAAATGGAAGAACGGAACCGACTGGATTCAATGTCACTGACAGTCTGAAAATCGAAGACATCCTATGGTATCATGTAGAAATCGGAGAGTACGTTCTAGTAAGAGGATTCGATGCCAGCTCCGTGTCCGGAAGAGTAATAGAGCGTGTTGTTTTGTGGGCCCAAAGCAGAGTTGAGAACAAGCCCTACGAATCACAGACATCCCTGATGTGCAAAAATGAGAGTGGGACGTTCGTAAGAACTGACATAATCCCGATGGACCAAGAGATAATGGACGTAAACAAATCCTCTGACATAACCTCCTTTTACTCCGATTGGACCCAATCAGTTTTCTCATCATTGGAAGTGAGATTCGACAACGTTGATTCCGCACCGTTCGCATATGTCGAATTCAACAGAATCTGGCTGGAGATCTACGTTGCCCCGATAGATGAAACCGGGTACGTATACCAGAGTTTCGCCAGACAAGAAAAGGTAGGGTACAAAGATACTGGACAATTCGACTTTCTTACAGCGAGGAACAGAACCAACTTGGACTTGGCCTCCGACCCCGGAAATGTGACGCTAGCTTTTGCCGGAGAAAGGAAAACGGAGACGATTTGGCATGATTCTGTGAACGGCAAGGACTCATTCATTGTTTCTGGACCGGACTCAAAGACCAACTATGGTGGGGCAAACATGCTTGAAATGTCATCCGACGTCCAGGAGGAGAGAATTCTAGTAGAGTTCAATCTTTCATCCATCCCCACCAATGCCAGTGTGGAGAACGCCTTCTTGTGGCTTCAGATGTCATTTAACACAGGGCCTGATGAAAATGTGACATTCTTTCGGATAACTCAGCAGTGGGATGAGATGTTGGCTACGTGGGAAGATCCCTGGACGACCTTTGGGGGCGATTACGACCCGACACCTTTGTCGTCAAAGTTGATCAAATATTCGTACGGCGATGATATGCTTATTGGTTGGGATGTAACTAGTATTGTTATTGACTGGCACACACTGACATATCCAAACTACGGAGTGATTGGAATCATAAATGAGACGGATGCCCTTCCCAATGAGAGGAACTTCCACTCACGAGAAACGGGATTCTCCACGTTCGCCCCGAGGCTAGAAGTAACGTATTCAAACATTACCTACGTCTCGTCCGGGAATCTGGAATCAAGGGTATTTGATGCGGGACGGAGCTTGACTTGGAAGAACATCAGCTGGACTCGGAGCGTCATGCCTGGGACAACTGACCTGCGGGTGTACACAAGAACGGGATGGATGCCCGATCCATCCATTAACCCGGAAGCATGGGAGAATTGGACACCTGGTTCATCCTATCAGAACCCCGCTGGAGAACCTATTCTCTCCTCTCCGAACAGATATCTGCAATACAAGGTAGAGTTCTTCACGAATGACCAAGACTACTCTCCTATTCTCTCCGATATTCTGGTTCGCTGGTCAGATGTGAAATTGAGCTTCGACTACAAAATGGAGAACGTCATAAGCATGAACAGAGCAACCTTGGTCGCGCATATCGATACTGAGATGGTTTGGTCCGTAGACCTAGGTTCCATGATGAACTGGGCTTCCGAAGAAGTTGACATTAGCTCAGTACTTGTTGACGAGCTGCTGCATACCATAAGGTTCGGACTTTCGTTGTATTCCGACATTAGTGGCGCGACGAACGGTACCGCGAGGTTCGACAATGTCAGGATAACCAACCCGCTTCAAGGCGAGTATTTCTCTTCTGTCCACGGTCCGGGGCTTCGTGTGAAGTGGGGAAACATATCGTGGGTCGAGACAACTCCTCCGGGAACCAACGTGAAGATGAGAACCCGAGTCGGCAATACATCAGTTCCAGATTCGAACTGGACGGGATGGTCACCCCCATACACCCTCAGTTCTGGGGAGGATATTGGACAACCACCCACTCCTTTCATTCAATACAAGATGATGCTGAATTCAACAGACCCAGACCTGACACCTGAGGTGGACTCCGTAAGAATTGAATTCGGCAACTTCTACGACTGGGGGATGTTGCAGACCTCTAACTTCTCCCCCGACGGAGTGTTAGAGTGGGGAATCTTCAATTCGTCAGCAAATGTTCCCAACGGCACGGACATCAAGTACTTCTACAGCACCAATAACGGGACCACCTGGTTCGAAATGAGCCCAGGATTCAACATGAGTAGCGTGGCG
>JBHIBK010000327.1:0-2623 GCA_046759065.1 Thermoplasmata archaeon
AGAGAGGCGAGGGAGAAGCCTGAGATCCTCGTGCCTCTTGAGGAAATCGAATGAGTTTCGAGGTTCTTCTTCACCCGAAATCCGCCAGATTTCTGTCGAAGTTGGACAAGGTGACAAAGGAGAGGATAGAGAGCAGATTGAAGGAATTGGAAAGCCACCCGGAGAGGGGCAAGCGGTTGAGGTATTCCGATTTCTGGATCTTGAGGATTGGAGATTACAAAGCGATATACGAGATCGATGAAGTGAAGAATGGAGTAATGGTGTTGTTCATCGGACACAGAAAGAATGTCTACGATGATTTCTCAAAACTATTCTGAGCCGTGTTTCGGAATCGATTTCCCGCAAGAGAGATTTTCCATTTCTTGGCGCAGAAGTCCGCTATGATGATACTCTTAGTGCCTCCATCTCCAGCCCAAGGTCTGAGTGTGATCCCGGCTGGTGTCAACCTAAGGCGAGGAGTGCGCCCCTTCCAAGAAGCGAGCCTACTGGCGGTAGATTGTGCTCCTATGGCCCAGAGTGAGCACGTACATGACCTCTTCTCCCCAGTCGATATCCGCTATCAGGCGGTAGTCCCCCACCCTGATCTTGAACGCGCCGATGCGGCGGAGTGGTGAAACGCTCCGCCTCGGGTTTGCGGCCACCTCGCGCAACTTCCTGACGATGCGCCTCCGGACTTCCTTGTCTAGCTTCCGGAACTTCTCCGCGGCTAGCTCGGTGGACTCGACCCGAAAGGGCAAGCGCTCACTTTCCCTCTAGCATGTTCAATGGGACCGTCTTCCGCTGCCGCACCTGCCTGCGCGCCTCGAAGACCTCTTGCAGAGTTTCGACGCTGAGCTCCTCCTCCAGGGACCTCGCGATCGCATATCGTATGAACTCGGACTTCGAAGGGAATCCTCTCCTGACCGCTGTCGCGGTGATGAGCTTGTCCTGTTCGGAAGAGACCTTCAGGCTGATTGTCTTCATCCATAATAGGTATTACCTGCGTATTACTTAATGCTTGCTGCATGAGCTATCGTCGACAACCGATTCCGCAAGGGAAGCCTTCTATCCGCCACTGATTCCAGTTTCTGTGTCCTGCGGCCTCATCATTGGAAACCTTTATTAACAGCAGCTACCATATGTAAATAGTCGTTACCATGAAATTCCGGAACTATATCGAGAATCTAATCGCATCCCCCGCGAAGACGTCCGTTCTCAGGATTCTGCTTCGCTATCCAGATCGCCGATTCACCGGAAGAGAGCTCGCCTCATTCGCTGACCTCTCGCATCCTGGCGCTCTGAAAGCTCTGAGGGCCCTCGAACCCTTCAACCTCGTCACCATATCCTCCCATGGGAGAGCCTACGTCATCTCGTTGAACAAAGAGTCTCCATTGATCAAGGATCTCCAGCCCCTTTTTGAAGGTGAGTCTGGTGCGCAGTCAGAGCTCGTTCGGAGAATCGGAGAGGCCTTCGAGGGTACCTCGGCTTCGGTCTTTCTATTCGGAAGTGTCGCTCGCGGCGAGGAAGAAGCCACAAGCGACATCGACGTACTCGTGGTTACTAGAAAGAGAAGAGAAGCGATGGACACGATAGGCAGGCTTCAACTCGAGATATCCAGGGCCTACGGCAACCCCTTGTCCGCTCTGATTCTAAGCCAATCTGAGCTGAAGCGTCCGGAAAACTCAGAGCTAGTCGAGGAAATCAGAAAGAGCCATGTTCACGTGTGTGGAAGGCTTCTGGAGGAGCTGCTGTGAGAACCCAGAAAGTCTCCAAATCGAAGTATGGGAATTTTCTACAGAAAGCGGACGAATATCTCCGATCCGCGAAGGATGCCTTTGAGAGGGAACATTGGAATTCGGCTGTGGGGAACTCTGTTCACTGTTGCATCAACTCGGCCGATGCTCTTCTCGTCTTCTATCTCGGCATGAGAAGCACTGGTGAAAGACACTCTGATGCTCTCCCGCTACTTCGCCAGTTGCCCTTGGAAAGCGATGTGATCTCTTCAAGAATGAAACAGCTCTCCAACGTGCTCGGCCAGAAGACGAAGGCTGAGTATACTGAAACCCTTCTCTCAAGGAAGACCGCAGAGGTTGCTTTGAAGGAAACAGAAAGGTTCTACTCATGGGTGAAGGAGTCCCTGAAGTCTGATTAAGGACCCTTTTCCCTTATCCCAGACCATAGAATTGCCCTGAGCTGGACAGGGAGCAAGAGGCAAAGGAGGAGCAAGACGGAATTCCGTTGTGATAGACATGCCCAGGATGTACTGCTCGCGGTGCGGAAAGGACATGGGCCAGCACAAGTACCACTCAAAGGGCATGTGCAAGCAGTGCAAGAAGGATCTCAAGCGGGAGATGAAGAGCAGATTCTACGGCCGTTGACTACGACGAGAATAGCGGGAAGTGGTGGTAGGAGGCGAGGTGAGCTCCCGCCAAGAGAGAGGACCTATCTGGGAGGGTGCTGAGAAAGCGCCCGAGATGCTTCAAGAACCAGGGCACGCAGGACGCGGTCAGGTTTTCCGCATTCCTCGCCTTTCCGGGGGCAGTCCGGAATTATTCAAGTCTTTGCATGGACTTGTCGGAAGTTCCCATTGACCTCCTTGTGGTCCGCTTGTGGTTTTCTTGTGACATCCTTGTGACATCCTTGT
>JBHIBK010000328.1:0-2623 GCA_046759065.1 Thermoplasmata archaeon
ATGACCATTCCATATGGGCTCATGTTCCTGGATGCCGTCGCTATCTACGCGGGAACCATACTCTACGCGGTGATCTTCTACCCCAGCGTGTACTCGCTCCTTCACCCCGTCCCGAAACTCAGGAAGCTCATCCTGAGCAGCGCGGCGGTCTATTCCTTCCTTGCCGTGCTTTTCCTGTTGTTCACTCTCTTTGCATACAGAGGGTTCCTCTAGTGTTGCTGAAACTCTGGGGGGAAAAACGGCTCAACAGAGAGACCACACCATCTTGACAGCACCCGTCATAAGGCGACAAGACAATTCGTCCCTCCCTGTGGCGGGAACCCGATAATCGAAGGGGAGTCTTTGAGAAGGCTCGCAGAGGATTACGTGGAGAGGACCCGAACTCTCAGATAGTTTAGAGATGAAGAGCTCGTCAAGTGGAGGATAATCGAGGTCACCTAGGGTGCTCCAGAATGCCAAGCGCCCGCTTCGGCGTGACCGCCCGCACACCCTCGAAGGGGGATGCTCGCAGGATGGATCCGTCACCCGTGATTATTAGGGAGGCCCCGCCTCCCAGAGCGGCTGCCACGACCTTGTCATCATCGGGATCGTCGGGGACCCAATTGCCTTCCTCCGCTTCGACCAGGACCGCACGCTCGCGCACGAGGGCCAGAAAGCGGAGTGCTTCGCTGGGCCTCAGCAGGAACCTATCATCCGAAAGCTTCCTCGCCAGCTCCTCGAGCGTGTGCTCGGTCAGAACCATTTCCACTTCTCCCAGAAGAGCCAGCTCGAGACATTCCGCCGGAGGCCCGCCGAAAAGGAGCCCGCTTATGAGAACTTTGGCATCTATGACGACGCGCATCTACTCGCCGTGATCACGCCTGACGCAACCGCTCCGCTTCCTCGCCGAAGAGGTCGGCGACGGTGATCTCGGCATCCAGGATTCTCTTTCGAACCTTGGCGGAAAGCGAGCGGAAGTCCTCCAAGGCCTCCAGCCTTTCCAACGGTTTCAGGACTATTTGGTCACCCTCCCGCACCGCCAAGAACCTGGCCCTCCCCCTCAGCTTGAGAGCATCTCGGAACTCCTTGGGTATGACCAGTTGGCCGTTCGGAGCCATAGTCACGGTCTTCGCATCCATGGAATTGTATATACAATCCCGCGTATTTATGGATTCGCGCGCCAGCCTGATGTGCGCCATCCAGACGGATGATGGAGAGATCGGATGTCATTTGGATTCTTGGGGCCGAAGGAGCGAGCGAACTTGAACTCGGCGGGAGTTCCATAGAGAAGAAGAACCACTGCTGGCGGCGCGCTGGTCTTCGCGACAAACAACACGGAGAGTGGCGAGGAAAACATCTGACTGCAGACCGCATGATTAAATATATCCGAGTCATATGTTCACCTGTTCCGGAGGGGTACATTGCGAAAGTGGCTACGTACGACATCCGTACTGGTCCTCGTACAACTCCTTCTCGTTGCCTGGGCGGGAGTCGCTACGAGCGGCAATGACGGAGAAGAAAGGCCACAGGCTTCTCTCATCCTCAACGTTGGCTTTCAGGGAGACCTTCTAGCGAGGAACTACCTCCGAAATAGGGACAGATTGACCTCGGGAATACTCGACCCGGTCTACGACCCGGTCGGGAAACTCGAGCCGAAGACGGAGGAACCCATTCCATACCTCTTGAAGGGTGTGGATGCTGACGAATCCGGGACGTTCGACCTGGACGAGTACGGCATCTACGTGAAGGATGTGGGCACGGACATTCTGGAAGTCACCGCCCACTACGATTTCAACGGTGTCCTTTCCCACGACGGCGTGCAGATGACGATGGACGACCTTCTCTTCAGCTACCACATCGCCGCGCTGAGTCCGATGAGAGGGGACATTGATGTGGTCAAGGACAAGAACGGGCTTCCTGGTTCGAATTACACGACAAGTCGCTGGCTCAACGTTTGGCCCGTCACAGACGTGTGGGATCCCAACATACCCGTCGGGCCGGATGCCTCCCTCACATTTGCCCTGCACTTCTCGCAACAGGCCCCGTACACTGGGTTCGTTAAGCACACGTTGAACGCGATCACGCTGATGCCCAGGCACATCTGGGAAGGAACGGGCAAGGTTTGTCTGGACGCCACCAACGGCATCTGCAACAACTGGAAGCAGAACATACACACCGATTTCGGTCACGCATATGATGAGGTCACCCACAACGGGATTCCCGCGGTGGACCCCAGCTCTTTTGAATACTGGAAGGCAGAGTCGTGGTTGCCCGGGGATGATGAGGTGATAGGCACAGGTCCGTTCGAATTCGACGTCTGGGTTCCGGGTGTCAGTACGAGAATCGTGAGATTCGATGACTACAAGGTGGACGTTCTCGGTTGCGTGCGAACTGGCGCACCTCCCGCCTGCAACGGAGATTTCTTCTCATATCTGCACAAGCCCTATGTCGATGAGATTTTCTTCAAGATATACAAGACCGTTGTGGCCTGCGCCTTTGCCATGCAGGCCGACGAAATACAGTACATTGGGTCCTCACTCACTCCTGAACTGCTTCCACCGCTTCAGAGTGATCCGACCATCGGAGTGGAGCTGACCGCCAATAAAGGATTCGGCCATTTGGGATACAACATGCGGATGTCCCC
>JBHIBK010000329.1:0-2612 GCA_046759065.1 Thermoplasmata archaeon
CGAAATCGGAATGAGGTTGCCAAAGCACGTTGTCAGGGTGGCTCACGATAAGGGAGAACTCTTCGTGGACATGGAGATAACGCCCGAGATTAGGGGCGAAGGCTTTGCTCGCGAGACCATTCGAAGAATCCAAGAGATGCGAAAGGAGATTGACCTTGATGTTGAGGACTTCATAAGCACAAAGATAAAGGGAAGAGAAGAGCTTCTCAGACTCATCGCGAGTTGGAAAGAATTCATATCGTCCGAGACCAGATCAAGGGAACTCCATCTCTCCAAGGTCGATGTGGACGAGGAGTACGTAGTCGAATGGAACATCGAGGGTGAAGTAGTCACTGTGGGCATCACTCCACTCTATATCAAAGAGGCGACAGACGCATTTACTCAGATTCCTGGCATCAACGAGAAGAAGGCGATGGTCCTGTATGACGCGGGATACAAGAGTCTTGCCGCCCTGGATCAAACATCTGGCGATGAGCTCGAGGGAATCGAAGGTATCGATGAGCTGGATGTCAGAAGGATTGAGAATTACCTCTCACTATCTCCTGAGGAAAGAGCCTATCGAGCTTTCACTTGTCCGCATTGCGACATAGAACTATCCGCTGATATCACGGTTTGCCCGAGATGCGGTGAATCCGTCGGGGAGGAAAGGCATTATTGTCCGGAGTGCAAGAATGAAGTCCCGCTGGAAGCCCTCATCTGTGAGCACTGTGGGGCACAGCTCATGGAGGTTGCGGCTGCTACAAGAATCAAGGACAGAATCGATACTCTCACTCAAATCAAGGGGGTCTCCGTGGAGAATGCCGAATGGTTGTTGTCGAAAGGATATGATTATGACAGATTGGCGGGGTCAGATCTCGAAGAGATAAGGCAGGTCGAAGGCATATCGGAGAGCGTGGCTTTCCTTCTCGCGGACCATTTCGGAAAGGTCGAGCACGTGTGTCCCCTATGCGGAACGAAAGTCGAGGCGGACGCAACGTTGTGCCAACGCTGTGGGACTTCGCTTGTGCCTGAAGGGGAGGAAGTTGAGCCCACGATAGCGCCTCCTGCCGAAGCCAAGGCTCCCGAGGAGCTGGTCCCTGAGGTAACTCCACCGTCCGAAATCGAGGAGCCTGAACCCGTCCCTGAGGAGCTTGAACCTGAGCCCGTGGCTGAGGAACCCGAACTTCCCGATTTGAAGGAAGCCTTTACATATCTCGTGAAGGAGGAGAGGTCCGAGTACACCTACAAGCTGCTTCTGAATAGCATACAAACGGGAAAACCTGGGTACTGCGTCACCCGATTGTATCCAGACAAGGTGAGGGAGATTCACAGTCTTCACGATGTCCCCATACTGTGGCTAAGCAATGTGGGAAAGGAGAACTCTGTTCGACCCAAGGACCTCGAGAAGCTGAGTCTTTCTCTTGAGCAATTCATCACCAAGAAAGCAGGTGTCGTCCTTCTCGACGGCATCGAGTATCTGATTACCAACAACAACTTCATCACCGTCCTGAGACTGATTCAGTCGCTTCGCGATCAAATTGCCATCCATAAGTCAATTCTCCTGTTATCTGTAAATCCATCGACACTCGACGAGCACCAGCTCAATCTTCTCGAACGAGAGGTGGATTCGGTTCTTGGGCCTTTCAGCTAGGACCATTTCCCGCCTGCAACCTCGTCGAAAGCCAACTACAACTCAGTCAAGGCGCCAAGCACTCTTTTCAACCTGCTCACACAATCATAGTTTGAAAGCTCTTCGGGCCTAATCCACTGATACTCCACATGTTCCCAATCGATTGTGACTTCTCTCGTATCAACCTCAAACAGAAAGGGATGGACCTCCCAAACGGCTTCATTGGCCCTGGCATGAATGGGCTCCCCCGCTCCTATGAGTGTGGGGTTCTCTATTCCTGTTTCCTCTGCAATCTCTTGTCTCGATCTTTGCCCTGGTTCTTCGTTGTCCTCGAGGTACCCTGAAACCCCCGCCCATTTTCCTTTTTGAGTTGCCACCTTGTCGCTTCTTTTCAGTATTAGGACTCTTCCTTCGTTGAACAGGAGCGAGGTTACCGCCCTTCTTAACTCTACGTTTTGTATGTCCACGAAGGAACCATCCGCATCCACTGCGATTCTGTCTCCCGTTCTCAGAAGGCCGATATCGATTCCATCGATCATCGGGATATCAGATATGACAGCACCGATCGCAACCACAGGTTCAGCTCTCTCGTTGATTATCGCAAGGGGCGCCTTATGGTTCTTCTTTGTGCTGTACATGACATAGGAGCCGACCGTGCTACCCCTTCCAAATGGAAATGCAAGTATCTTGTCGTCGACGGACGCACCGAAGATGTCGCTCTGGGGATCCGAAATCAAACCGCTCCCAGGGTGAACGTCGCCCAGGAAGGAAATCGGGGAAGTCGAGACCAAGGCGACACCGTCAGCCTTGCCCATGGATATCCTCCTTCCAGGGAGTTTCATAGGAACCTCCTCATGAGACTTTCCGTGTCGTCGAATACGACCTTCTGGGAACAGAACTTCGGAAGATAGAAAGCAGCCTTTCCAGAGTTCGTTGCCACGGTTCTGCTTCTCTCTTCGATGGGACAGACAACCATGCACGTATCGCAGAGCACCTTCCCGAT
>JBHIBK010000330.1:0-2596 GCA_046759065.1 Thermoplasmata archaeon
GAGCTTCGCCCTGTTCCTCTTGCTGTCCGGCATGGTCGTCGCCACGAGAACCTCGTAGCCCGATCCCGAGATCCTGGACCTCATCGGCGACAGGATGTTCTGCAGGTCTTGGATGTTGCAGGCCCCCACGAATATGAAATCGCAGGGAACGCCATCGACGCGAACGCTGGCACCCGCACTTTGAGGGTTCCTCCCGCTTATGGGGAACCGCTTCTCCTGCATCGCCGTGAGGATGTACCTCTGAAGATGGCCAAGCTGGGGAAGCTCGTCTATGAAGAGGACCCCCTGATGCGATTCGTGAATCGAGCCTGGAACGACTCTCTCATAGGGCTCAGTCCCTAGCTGAGGGTGCCCTCCGTATGGATCGTGCTTCACATCCCCCAGAAGCTCCGTCTCGCTGGCTCCTGTTGCCAGGACGAACGGATTCCTTTTCAGAGCCACGAGAACCTTCCTCGGACTGATCTTCTCTATCTCCCTCCTCTTCTCGAGGGCCTTCTGGTCGAGGACACTTATCATCTCCCCTGCCTTCTCGAAAACGACGACCTCTTCCTTTCCGAACCTCTGCCGTGTCGTTGTGACCCTATCTCTCCCGCCAAGCTGGCCCATGGTCACTTCCACTATCCCGCCAAGAAGGTCTCCGAAGGGGTTCCCGGTTCCCTGGGTCATAGTGGCCTTGGGCCGAGAGCACTTGGGGCAAACCCTCTCCCTTTGCGAACTGTATATCCCGCAGTTAACGCATTTGTAACCGAGGCGCTCCGCCACGCCTATGGGGGCCTCCTTGGGGTCTATCAGCTCACCCTCCGCGCCCTTCATCTCCCTTTCCTCTTTGAACACCTCGCCCTTATCCTTGATCTCCACGAGAGGACGTTCGGGATTCTCAGGGTTGTGAACGATCCTTGTCTCATTCGTCGGAAGGGGCAGATGCAGGGACAGTGCCTGGGCTATCATCGATTTCCCGGTGCCAGGCGGGCCCACGAGAAGAAGATGTCTCCTCTGACTGGCGGCTATTCTCGCGAGCTGAACCGCTTCCTCCTGACCCACCACTCTCGCCAAGGGGTCCGAGGGTATCATGACACAGGAAGTGTCCTCAACCTCATCGAGGGAAAAGCCTTTCTCGGCATCAAGATAGGGTTCCTTTGCTATTCAGACACCTCTCTACATATCAAAGTCCTTCCTTGTCCACACCTCGATCGCGGTCGGCTGTTTGGTGACGTTTCCGAGCTTTGACCCCACCACGGCCGCTATTCCCCTGTCCGCAGCGATGTCGAGGATCCTCTGAGTGATTATGCCGTCGAAAACGACCGCTGAAAAGGACGTGTCTCCCGTCCTGAGGGAATCCACAAGGTCCCTGACAGGGATCTCGTTCTTCACGTGGTTCTCATCGTCAAGCAGCCTGGCCTTCGAGGAGCCTGAAAGGGCGACGAGCATGTCCTTGAACTTCTCCAGCTTGGGGGTGAGCTTCCTCTCCCGCCGGGGCGTCCTGACGTTCCGGACAGTGACCTTGGCGGGCGCTCTCTTCTTCTCCACGCCGGTGAGCCCATACATTTCCACGTACTGCTCGGCAGGCATCTTGTTCCGGAGGCCCTTCATGATCTGTTTCTGTGTCAACTCTTCGACCTCTCTCCCCCTCGGGGCTCTCGCTATGAAGTCCACCTCTGCAACCTGAAGAAGCTCTCTCAGGATGAGGTCCCCGCCACGATCGCCATCGACAAAGGCGGTGAGGACGCGCTCCTTGGAGAGGTCCTGTACCGTCTTCGGGATGTTCGTTCCCTCGGCCGCGATGGCGTTCTTCACACCGCTCTTGAGGAGACTGAGCACATCGGACCTGCCCTCCACCACTATGATGGCATCGGAATCCGGCACGTTGGGCCCGGCGCTCAACTTGTCTTGTCCATATGTTATCACCTCTTCGACCTGGACAGCGGACCTCACGCTCTTGGTGAGGTCAAGCCCGGTCACCTTGGACTCCGCGACGAGCTTGGAGAGTATCTCCTTCGCTCTTTCCACGATCTTCTGCCTTTTTGTCAGTCGGACATCCTCGACCTTTTGGACGGCTATCCTGGCCTTGCAGGGGCCCACCCTGTCTATGGTCTCCAGTGATGACGCCAGTATGGCGGTTTCCACTTGATCGAGGCTGGACGGGATGGATACGGTTCCTTCCGACCTTCCTCGTTTTGATGAAACTTCAACCTCAATCCTGCCAATCCTCCCGCCCTTCTGCAGGTCGCGCAGATCGAGTTCATCACCCAGAAGACCCTCGGTTTGTCCAAAGATCGCGCCGACGATGTCAGGCTTCTCCACAATTCCATCTGCTTCCAGTTTTGCCTGTATCAGATATTTCGTCGTTGTTGGGTCTATGTTCATTCTCTCACCTTTTGAGAAAAACGACAATAGACTAAATCACTTGTCCTTATCACATTCCCTCGCTTCACGCGCAGACATATGGATGTTTGATGAACGGATTATCGTGAACATGACCAATCTAGTGTCGTTCTTCGGTATCTAAGTGGTTCAAGTTCTATTTAATCATTTCGTCTCCCTTTAGTCTCTACGAGTGAGTGGCGTTTTCAGATGGGGTCGGGGGATAGAGAACGAA
>JBHIBK010000331.1:0-2591 GCA_046759065.1 Thermoplasmata archaeon
CATTGTGAAATTCCATGCGGCTGAGCCTAATCCCCAACTTCCTCGGATCATCCTAGCCACGATGAAGACGGCCGCCTCCGACGACTTCCTGGAGTTCATCCAACAGGCAAAGAGGCCCATTGTGGTGGTCGATGAGGTTCATAGGTTGGGGAGTCCGGTCCATCGCAGAATCCTGCAGTTGGATTTCGGGGCTAAGCTCGGCCTATCGGCAACTCCAGAGAGGCTCTGGGATAAGGAAGGATCAGACGCTCTTGCTCGGGCCTTCGGCGAGCGTCCGGTTTTTGAACTCCCGATCGGCGCGGCAGTACACATTGACGAAGACTCGCAAAAACAGGTGCCGGTCATAGGCCATTTTCTAAGTCGTTACCACTATGAATTCGAGACCGTCATGCTTACCCAGAAGGAACAGCGGCATTGGGATTCGCTTACACGTGACATCAAGGAACTCATTGCGAGAGACCCCTCTCAGCTCGATGAGGGGCTTTTGGCAGAGGGGAGTACACGGCTCAAGATGATGCTCATCCGGAGGGCTAGGATTCTCAAGAAGGCTCGAAACAAACTCCAAGCCGTTGAGAAAATCATCTCCGAGCGATATCCTTCGAAGGGGAGGTGGCTTGTATACTGTGAGGACAAGAGGCAACTGGACGGTGTGACGTCAAGACTGAGAGCGAGCCTCCCACACACGCCTATCATGAAGTACGACTCGCGTATGGACCAAGAAGAAAGGAGGAGAGTCTTAGGCCTCTTTGAGGAGAACCCAGGAATTGTCGTCTGTATCCGCTGCCTCGACGAGGGGGTAGATGTGCCGTCCGCTGACGGCGCGGTAATCCTGGCATCATCCAAGAACCCACGCGAATACATTCAGAGAAGAGGTCGTGTCTTACGAAGAGCCATTGGGAAGGGCGACGCGGTGATTGTCGACACGATCGTGCTGCCCGCGCCCAGGCCCGATGGAGGGGAGGATCCTCTCTCGATAGTGCGTGGAGAGCTTGCACGTGCCTACACTTTCGCCACACATTCGCTGAACCGTGAGGTGACCCACCGACTTTGGCGGATTTGCAACGATTATGGTGTACGTCTCGAGTTCGACTCCGAGATTGGTTTTCAGGAAGACGACGGGGAGGAGCAGTAATGGGCATTGAGGACATGCTCGATGTCCTACGCCGTGTCAATGGAGAGCGTAAGGAGCCAGTGGACGAGGACCTGCTCGAGCAGATAATTGCATTGGTTCTGAAGAACCCTCTTGAAGAGGATCGTGGCCGTTGTCAGGAGCAGGTCGCCACCATCATTCATGATCGAGTTAGGAGGTAGCTCGGGATGATCATAGACCGCCTTCAAATCCACAACTTCGGTCCCTTCTATGGCGATCACGAGATGGAATTCGATGAGGATGGGAGGGGTGTTCACCTCATTAGAGGCGGAAATGGCCAAGGAAAGACTTCGATTCAGCGAGCCCTGATTTGGGGCCTGTACGGGCGGGTGGTAGATCGAAAGGGAAAGGACATTCGCCTCACTTCCCTGTTGAACCGGAGGGCGCGGCGTGACGACATATACCAGTTCTGGGTCCGTATCGATTTCACACATGGAGGTCAGGAGTGGACCGTAATCCGGAAGACCGAAGCAAGCGTCCACTCTGACAAGAGGTACAGGGACGGGATAGCCGTCTCGCTTGTCAGAGATGGCGAACCTCTGCCAAACCCTGAACGGGAACTCGAGCGCATCCTCCCCTACGAAGTCCATCGATTCTTCTTTTTCGACGGAGAGATGTTGAGAGACTATGAGGAACTACTCGAGCAGAGTGGCAGATCGACGGCTCTTCTCCGGAATTCGATTGAAAAGGTCCTCGGTATCCCATACCTCCGAACCGCGAGAGACGACCTCTATGAGGTAGAAAAAAAGTTCGAGCGCGAGCGCAACTCCCTGGTGAGGAGACTTGGTGGAAGGGACTTTGATCAACTGGTCGACGATTATCAGGCAATCTCCGACGAGATTGACATGAGAAGAGGCCACATCAAGGAATTGGAACAACAGATTGCGGAACTCGACGGTGAGATAGGAGACAACAAACGCCGCTTGGCAGACATCGAGTCGGTTCGGAAGTTGGCTGAGGAGAGGCTCGGGATTGAGCAGCAGATGGCGGACCTTGAACGGCGGCGGGACAGAGAAACGGAGAAGATTAGCAAAGCGGTCTCCCAGCTTCACAAAACGCTCCTGGCCGCGCCTGCGGGGAGCGTCATCGCGAGATTAGAGCGGGAACACCAAGCCGTGATGCAGAAGTATGATCGGAAGCAGCGATACATCGGTCGAGCCGAAGAGCTGGAAGAGGCAATTGCGGCAAACAAATGCAAGCTCTGTGGCGCAGTTCTCAATGAGCGGGAGCTGAGAAGACTCGAGGCTGATCTGAAGGAGGTACACATCAGAATCAAGGACCTCACGGAGGTGCCCGAGCCCAACCTGGAGTTCGAGAACCACGTGAATCGGCTGAAACGGATGGTCAGCGAGGCACCCGCTCGTGAGGAATTTACAGACATCGAAGATCGCCTGACCGAGATCAACCACGAGATTGCAGCGGAGAAGGCTCGCCTAGCTTC
>JBHIBK010000332.1:0-2585 GCA_046759065.1 Thermoplasmata archaeon
CTCATCTCGAAGGATTCCTTTGGCGGCTGATGTGTTCAGGCGGGAAGCCCTGGAACCCATCCACACAAAGCATAAAATAGTGAAATCTGCATACAGGGGTCAGATGGGATTGCCATGTTGGAGGAAATTTCTGAGGTCATAGGGCTGCAGGTTTACACCCACGACGGGATCTTCCTGGGGAATGTCAACAACCTGATCGTGGATGTGGAGAACTCTACCGTCGAAAGACTGTTCATAGGAGAACCCAACCCGCTGCTGGTGGAGGGGTCGAAATCGGTGGCCGTCCCCTATCGCTGGATACAGAGCGTGGGCGACATAGTGATTTTGAAGTACTTCCCCAAGCGGGTGAGCATGAAAAAGGGAAAGACATCCTAAGCCTGGGAATGTTTTTTAAGTCCTCTGTCCATACTCGAATGCATGGGGTATGCCGGCTCCTCTGAGGCGGGGGTCTGTTTTGCAGGAAATCACGTATTCCGAGGATGAGGGAGTATGGATGAGGTACCGTTTCAAGATTCTGGATCTCGAAGTCCTCCATAGCCATGAGGCGATAAGTCCCGAGATACTGGGCTGCCTCGCAGAGCAGATAGCCAAGGACGGCGCTCTCATCAAACCCATCGTGGTCGACAACGAGAGTTACGTGATTCTGGACGGCCATCACCGATATGAGGCTCTGAAGAGACTCGGATGCAGGAGGATACCAGTCTACCTGGTTGACTACCTGGATGATGCCATTGAGGTTGTGACCTGGCCTGGGGCGGTGGTCAACGAGATCACAAAAGAGGAGATCGTGGCGATGGGCCTCAGCGAGGAATTGTACCCGCCAAAGACATCAAGGCACATCATCAGGGTCATGCTCGAAGACAGGCCCGTGAGCCTTGCTGAGCTGCGCTAGTCCTCCTTTGGACGGAACTCGACGAGGGCGATTGAGAACAACATGATTATGCAGACCGCAAAAGCGGAGTACCACCCGAACGAGGGTCCCCAGACGATCTCTGTGACTCCCGACGGAGTTTCGTTCGAATCGCTACCCGCGAATGTCTGGATGTTCGGAAGGATGGTATCAAGGGCATCTCTCAGGCCATCTCGAGAGTTCCCGACCTCAGAAGGAATGTACAGATGGAAATAGGCAGCAGATCCCAGGACGACGAAGATCACTGCAAACCCGAGAATGAGAGAGATTAGTCTCAGAATCTCCTTCCTCCTCGAGAGGTGTTGAAGAACAAGAAATAGTGCGATGAGGACGACTCCCGCCATAACCATGAGGTCCATGACCAGGAAGTGAACATCCAGTTCAGAGTCCGCTATTTCGAAATAGGCCGTCTCGTTGCGGCTTTCATGCGGGATGCCGAGGGTCACATCCCTGTGGAACGTCGAAATCCCGAGAAGTTTGAAATCGTGAGTGCTGGTGACGTTGATGAGTGGGTCTTGAGGCGGAGGGGGGAACTTCTCATCCCTTTCGATTGTCCACCAAGGAAGGAAGAAGCTTGACACGAGTATCGCCAAACAGATGACGGCGAGGAACAATCCGACATGGAACTTCTCGATATTCATGTATGTTCACCTGTCATTCATCTTCGGCTATTTCACCGTATTGCTCTACCACAACTCGGGCATATTCCCTGCCCTTCTGGAATCTCCGATCCACATCTTCTGCAGTTCATCGATACAGCAGAACCGGGGGTGTCCTCGGTCGTCTTCCGTCGAGAGCTTCTCAAGACGAAGATGGCAATCAGAATGAGTATCACCGCGATGATGATGAGGATGACCAGCAAGATTTCAAGACCTCCACGGGCACTCGCGGGGCTCTCTTCGTAGGAAAGAAGTTCCCATTCGCCCAAGAGCTCGTTCTCGTTCGAGTAGACCTCGGCTCTGACGATGTTGTTCACACCGTTCGAGTAGAATTCATGCCTGTAGCCGTCGAACGGTCCGAAGAAGTATATTCCTGGTGAGGAGACAGTGACCTTGTACGTCCGAAAAGCTCCCGCTTCCACGGTCACATTTCGTTTTTTTGTGCACTCGTAGGTCGGATTGTAGGAGAATGACGCTGACGTTTCGTTCTCCGCCATTACGGTTCCGCTCATCTTCATCACATAGTGGGCGAAGCTCACACCGCTGCCCGACGTGATTCCCACCGAACCGACATCGTATGGGAAATTCCAACTGTCGGTTGAGATGTTGAGGGAGGTTTCCGCTTCGAGCAACAGATCAAAGGTGATCGTGAACCTGCGGAAATGCGAAGTCGTTGTGAACGATGTCTTGACATATTCGAAGGTCTCATTGTCCAGGTAGACAGTCCCCTTGGTCTCGGCTGGGGCATTTACAGTGATGGTGCCCAGATCTGGAACGGTGTACGCGAATCCCACATCGAAATCCCCCAGGAGGTCGATGGCCCAAGTATCGTATGACCGATTGAGGACCTCCACGATCTGCCTCGATTTCACGACCATGGTGACCGTTCCCTGGAGGGTCACATTTTCGAACCCCTCCTCCATCTCGCCTATGAAATCGCTCAATGATAGTTCGACAGAATACTTCCAGGTGTTCCCGATGGAAATCAGGGGGGCTTCGGCCTGTCCGACAGCATG
>JBHIBK010000333.1:0-2580 GCA_046759065.1 Thermoplasmata archaeon
GGGAATTGTCAGCGAATATGTCCTCAACGGGCTCGACCGCCAGGCGGCGAAAGAGCTTCTTGAGATGGTCCACGCCCCGCTCGAGGACGAGACATTCGAGAGGGTCTACTCCGCGACCGAAGGCCATCCGATGCAGCTTCTGTTGGTCACCGCGGAGAAGCTTTCCAAGGCGGATGTGGACCCCGAGCGGGACTACATGACCTACGTGCATGAGGCCGTCGTCCCGGAGCTCACCCGCGAGGAAGAGGAGGTCCTGGCAAGGTGCAGCGTCTTCAGGGACGGCTTCCCGCCTGAGGCGCTCGGGAAGGTCAGCCAGAAGACGGTCGAGGACCTCGTGGAAAGGTCCATCCTGCTCGAGGAGGGGGACGGCTACGCGATGCACGAGATGATCAGGGAGTTCGTTCTGAAAGGTTTGCGGACGGACAGGAGGAGGTTCAGGAGATATCACAGCGCCGCGGCGGACCTCCATCTCCGGCGGGAGGAGCACTTCCCCAGGCTCCACCATCTCGTTCAGGCGGGAAGGAATCCGGAGGCCCTGAGGCTGGTGAAGGGGAGGGCAGGCGGGTTCATTTCGCAAGGATTGAGCGAGGAGCTCCTTGACATCATCGATGACATCCAGCGGGACAACGGCGAAGATGCGGCCCTGATCATGATCGAGGCGAGGGCGAACGAGGCCATCGGAAGGATGGAGAGGGCGCTCGACCTGTACGAGAAGGCGGGAGAGCTTGGCGGGGCCATCGACAAGATGGAGTCGAGCATGAGGATAGGGACGCTCTCGGCCGAACTGGACGACTACGCGAGCTCGGAGGAGTTCTTCGACAAGGCCCTGCACTACTCGAAGAAGACAGGCAACCTGGCGGGAGAGGCCAATGCCTATCGCGGACTGGGGATGCTCAACCTGCAGAAGGGTGAGTACGACAAGGCCGTCAGGCTTCTGAAGATGAGCGAGAGCAGGATCTCGGAAGATGGGGACGGGCTCTCAGAGACCCTGAAGCTCCTCGGAATGACCCAGCTCCGAAAGGGAGAGCTCTTCGCCGCGCAGAGGAGCTTCGAGAGGAGCCTTGCCTTGGACCACGGGGACGCGAGGGTGGCGGGGACCCTGAGCCACCTCGGAACGGTCTTCATGAGGATGAACAACATGGAGATGGCGAACGAGATGTTCGGCAGGAGCGCCCAGTTGGCCCACAGGACTGGACAGGTGAGGACCGCCTGCATGGCCATGAGCAACCGCGCGAACGTGCTGCTCGAGCTCGACAGTCCGGAGGAGGCCGCGGAGCTCTGCGAGCGGTCGCTGGAGATAGCCTCCGTGCTTGAGAATCCTGAGGTGACCAGCTCTGTCTACATGACAATGGCGAACATACTCAGCAGACGCGAGAAGGCGGACAAGGCCATGAGCTACATGGAGAAGAGCATAGTCCTCCTCAGGGGCACGGACGACCGCCAGGCGCTGGCGGACAGGCTCTTCCAGCTGAGCGAGATGAAGCTGTCCGAAGGCTCCAAATCAGAGGCCATGCGACTGAAGGAAGAGGGCTTCAGGATTCTGGGCGGCAGACCGTAAAAAGCCGTACAACAATATTTATATAGTTCAGGCTTATTTTCTGGCAGCCCCGAGAAATCGGGGCAGAAGGGATGATGGGAAATCACTTGGAAGCTGAACAGTGAGGGTGTAAAATGAAGAAAGTAGTTGCTGCACTATTGGTGTTTGGATTAGTGGGCATGGCGTTCTGGGCATGGAGCCCTGTTGCCAGGGCACAGCCGACCGACCTCTGGATAGAGGAGAGTCCTTTCACGCACGATGACAGGTATTTCGTTCCGGAAGAGACAATCACGATACACGTCGAGGGTGTGGAGGACGATATCTATGACATACTGATAATATACGATCCATTCCCCGGTGCTGATTCCTTGAAGAGGGAATGGGATGACAGAACGGTACCGAGCAGCGAAGAGATTGTACTCACATATGAGATTCCCGGCTCCGCCGCGAGCATAAGGATTTATGAGGTCCAGGTCTGGAACGAAGCCAGGGACAACCTGTATTTGACCTACTGGTACTGGGTGGTCCTCTTCGATGCTGACATGGAGATCGAGAGAGACAACTACATCGCCGGAGAGAGGGTGACGGCCCACTACATGTGCTGGTACTTGATGGACCACGGTCCTGTGACGGATGGAAACATCGATTGGCTCGTCATGGAGGATGCAACGAATACTGAGATTGACAGAAACGACATACCGATAAACGACGCGGACGATGCTGTCGGCACGTTCTCGTTCGACCTTGGGACAGGAGCAGCCCCAGGATGGTACACGGTCTACTTTTGGCTGAATGATACAGATTCCCCCACGCCCGATCATACGGTTCCCTTGACTGATAGATTCGAGGTGGAGGCCCTGCAGGTCGATGTCGACTTGGACAAGGCTCCCCCAGCTGTCTACGTCCCTGGAGAATCAGTACGAGTGGACGTTTCAGTCGGTCTTGATGGGGAGCCAGTAGCAGGTGCGGAAGTGGACATCATCGTGAGGGAAGAGGGCGACGTCGTCGCCAGCCCCGGCGCCGCCTTCGGCCCCGCCGGCGAA
>JBHIBK010000334.1:0-2549 GCA_046759065.1 Thermoplasmata archaeon
TTCGGTGGCCCGGTTCAGATAATCCTCGGCTTTGCTCAGGTATTCCTTGCGCGCATGACCCAGAGCATAGGCTGCAGATGCCGTCAAATAGCACCAGAATGCCCTATATGGAGCAACGCGTGATCCAGAGAGACGGTCAACAACATCTGTTCCGTAACGAACCGCCTTCTCGCTATTCCCGTTCCAGAGGGCATACGAGAAGTCAACTTCCCCCTGCACGACCGCTGCTAGTCTGTCCGTCGTTGCCGAATCGGGCTGGAGCTCGGAAGCACGCAACTCAGCGATGTTCTGCTCCGCTGCCTCCCAGTTCTCATCTCTGTTGGAAAAGGAGTTCAACATGGCATCTAGGCTACCAAGATTGGCGGGATTCTGTCCAAGGGCAAACCGAATCTCGGCTCTAAGCTCAGGATGGAAGATTCTCTGGTTCTCGGTTCGCGCGCAGAAATCGAGGAGTGCTCGTCCCAACATCAGGACAACCGAGAAGTCGGTATCACTTCTTGTGCACCTTCCGGTGGCCTGAGTAATGCGGGTCTTGAATCGCTCTCGCAGCAAGACTTCAAGGCCAAGCTTCTGTTCCAAGAACGTCTCCTGCAGGTTCGTCCTGCTGGGTAAGCCGTATATCAAGAGCTGATGACATGCATCATGCGGAAGGTCCAGTCCGTCATATCGGTTAGTTAGCAGCAGGATGGTCCCGTCGCTGTTGATGAATGGATCGATCGATTCTTCAATCTCCTTAGCTCCCAGAATGGCAGGCCTGGGTTCGCAGTGGTCGAGGATTCCTTGAAGTGCCTCGACGTAAACCCAGTTTGGACACAACACCAAGGTGCGGGGCTCCGCGACAAGTTTCTCACCAACCCATGATTCGTAGTCCCTCGGGTCCGCAACGAGGTCAGGGAGTATGAACAGCCTCCTCCCAACGCCATGCTGGGCGTAGGTTTTCGGGGTCCGGATCCGAGCGATAGAGCCGATTCCAGTAGCACGCTCAAGCTCGCCGCCTCTCCCAAGACTCGCGGACATGTAGACTCTCTGATTGGCTCTGGAAAAGGGAGCATGTGTCAGCGTTGGCGGTATGTATGGGCGGATCAGGATTTCATCCCATGAGAAATACACATGACAAGCATGCAATCCGTCGCGGATTGCTGTCCACGAAAAGAAAAGATCTGGCACCTCGGGACTTGGTATCGATGCTTCCAAGAGGCCATGAAGAAGATCGACCTTCCGCTGGAATCCGCCGAACGGGACCTTCTCGGGTTTCACAGGAAACCTCGGCCTAGTGGGCTGTTGCAGTGAAGCGACAAAGTGTCGGGGCAAGTCCTCCTCAAACACAGAGAGGATCTTGGAATAGAGATCGGGCCTGTCTGATCTGTTGATTATGATCGACCACATTGAAGCGATATATGTTTCCGCACTATGGGCGTCGTCGAGTACAATGGTCTGAGGGTCGTTAAGGCCAGGATTCACGTTAAAAAGACTGCTGTACGTGGAGACGGCAACTGCCTTGGCTGATCGGTAGCTCGCTACGTCTTCAGGTGGATAGTTCCGTTTAGGTCCCACGAAGACCCGCGCATCGATGCCATATTCTATCGATTGCTGCCCGACCTGATGGGCAAGCTGCCTGGTTGGGCACAGATACAGTATTCTCTCGTCGAAACGACGCCGTCGATATTCTCCGATAAGAAGTCCGACCAGGGTCTTCCCGGATCCAGTGGGGAGTTCTAGACTCACATCCGGGGAGTCCGCATGCATCTCTGAATACTCTCTGAGAATGTCGGCCTGATGGGCGAATAGATCCCTTACGTGAGGAGCTCGATTCTTGAGTTCCTTAAACAGACTTTCGATATCTTCGGGGGTGGATCTCTCAGTTTGCACGCGTCTGAAAGGGGATCGACGTTCGCTCACTTGCAGTCCTAACTGCCACTCAATGATAGTACTTGACCTTGCTAGTCAAAATTCTAGAATTGAATGGGAGAGCCCTTTATTCCTCAGATGTGACCTATGACCGGCACGCATATGGTGATCCGGGTACCTTCATAGACCCTTCAACCGGCCCCATTGGACGACGTCACATGGCTCATAGCCGACGTCTCCTGTCTCAGTGGGGTATGAGTTGTTCAGAGGCCAAGCTGCAAATCGTTAGCGAAGCGTCGGTGAAAACTGACGGTTCGTGATGCCAGTTGGCCTCCTCTGTGGTATTCGTACTACTGAACATCGACCACTCCTATAGGACAAGGGAGAAGATTCTTCTGCGAAACGAGACATCCAGCTCGGACAATTCGTGATGAAGGAGACCTCCGCTGAGGATTGAACCTCGCACACTTGACATGTGCATTAAGTGTTGCTCCCTCGTCGCGCCCCCGATACGTGTTGAACGGGAACACCTGCTGGAGTACCTCGTGGTTTTCAAACGTAGATTACTGCGTCCGATTGCCGGTTAGCTTCAGGTACTGGAACCACAGGGTCGATGCCGCAAGGCTGATAGACAATAATCCTGCCCCGACGAACAATAAGGGGGATTATGAGCCAGGTGACGGCCGTAAGCCCCCTTCTGT
>JBHIBK010000335.1:0-2522 GCA_046759065.1 Thermoplasmata archaeon
CCATCATCCATCTTGCGATGTCAGACGATGAGGAAACCTACTCCACCGTCTTCTCGGCTCTGAGGCATCCGGTCAGGCGCCGGATCCTGCGAATCCTGGCCCGTGGGCCGAACAGCTTCACGGAGATCCAGAGGGATGTGGACGTAGGGAGCAGCCACTTCAACTACCACCTCGACGAGCTCGGTGAGCTCGTCGTCAAGACCGAGGACGGAAGATACCGTCTCTCCTCTCCAGGAAGGGCAGCCCTTAGACTGATGGAAGGCGTCGAGGAGCCTGAGCCGCAGGGTAGGGCTCGTGGTGGTGTCCTGAGGTTCCTGGGATCTGATTTGAGGGCTCTGGCGTTGGGTGTGGTGGTCGGCATCCTCGTGGGACTGGCCCTTCCGATCCTGATGCATACCCCTCAGGAGGCTGGGGATGAAACCGTGTGGGAGCTGATTGATGAGCTGAAGGCCGTGGGTGTGAAGGTTTCTCTCGCTACTGAGAAGTGCTATGACTACGTTGGGACCGACCACAACGTACCCTTTGACCTTTCGCAGCCGGGGGAACCTGTTGCTGAGCGCAGAGTTCTCATCTTCGAACAAGGGGGTACAGCCGAGGGACCGCTAATCAGGAAAGCTGTACTCCCCATCGAGGAGAGCGACTGGGGGGGTGAGCTAGGCTATAGAGGCTATAAAATCTGCGTGGTTGAAGCCGTCAAGATCCCTTCGAATAAGTGATTGAGGCAAAATTCGGTGTTCGGCGGCTTGGTTATCGCTTTCTTCATGGTTGGCTTCGTCTTCAGATACTGGAAACTCTTCGGCTGAGTCTTCGTTGCCGAAGGAAGAAGGGGCTGCTGCACAGGAACCGGCGACGACTCCACGCTCAACCCAGAATACTCACGCAAGAATTCAGAGCAACCACGATATTACGGCTCCGAACTCTCCTTTTAACTGGGGTCTAGGGGCGAATCTTGGCGTGCTTGGCAAGCCACCCTTCTGGAGGCTGCTGTTCAAGGATTTAAGCCGCATGCTGACCGCTTGGGGAACCCTAACAGCCATAGCTATCCTGGTGTTAGTGGATGGCGCTCTGTTCTGGCTGATTGGGAGCTCCGTCCTCATGGTGTACCTGCTCGCCTCATACGTCGTGCTGCCCATCTTTCTCTTGCCCTACGTAGCCGGTGGTGTCTCGTCGGAACGGCAGAGCGGGTTCATCGAAACCTTGTTCACAACGCCTCTCAGCCGGGGCAGGTATCTGTCTCTCCGCTTCATGACGGGCCTCGCGATGGCACTACTATTCTTTCTGCTAAAGTTGCCTTTCGCGGCGCTCCTCCTCTACTCCGCTGGAATCGGGTGGCTCCCCGTGCTGGCGTCCTTCTGGACACTCTATACATTCTACGCCACGTTCATGGTTTCCCTAGGGCTCCTCATCTCCGTCTTGGTGGGCTCCAAAGGTCTCAAGGTCGCCATCTTCGTCAGCATCGGGCTCATCTTCCTCTATCTCTTCTCGCCAGCAGGGACCCTACCCCAATACATGGGTGCCCTCTCCCCGGAACTCCAGGATAGCTTCTTGCGGCTGCTTCACTTCTCTCCCGTCTTCGACGCCTTGTCGTTCTTGGACGCGTACCTTCCAGTAACTGCTATTCGAGCAGAGTCCCCCCTTCTTGTCTTAATCGGGATGTCCGTGAGCTACGTCTTGCTTTCAGCTGTGACCTTCAGATGGCTGCAGATCCCAGCCGGCTGGAATGCCAGGACGAGAACCAGAGTACTGATGCTGACATTTGTCATAGGCATCTCAGCATTAATACCACTGGCTCTCGCACCAGAGTACAGACCTAGGCAGGAAGGCGTATTCCCACGAGGCACCTCTTACGTCGAGATCGAAAGTTTCGGAACCGTGGGAAGCCTATCGCCACATCAGACCCATGAGGGAGAGCTGACCCTAGCTTTCTACAACTGTAGAGACGAACGTCTGGTCTATCACAACCTGACGGTGACCTTCCTTCCGGGGAACCTCGTCGTCGACAGCCCAGAATTCACGCTCCGTGAGCTATGGATACCCGGCAAGCCCCCTGCATGGAGCGCTTGTGCGACGAAATCCCTCGACATCCCCATGAGTTTTCGGCTCATCAGAGCCCTAGGTCTCAGCTCCGCCAACTTGCGGTTTGACCTAGAGGTGAGGAGTGAAGAGTTGAGCGAGACCTTGAACTTATGGACAAGTGGCATAGGGCTGGCTGGTTACGACCCTTCATACTCTTTGCTGCTGCTGCTGTTGTCGTGGGCGTGATTCTATTCCGACCGTTGGTGACGAGATGGAGATCTTGAGGGAAGAGCCTGCCATCCGCTCCGTTGGTCTCACCAAGCGGTTCGACGATCTCGTTGCGGTGGACGAGGCATCCTTCGACGTGCCTAGCGGCGAGGTCTTCGGTTATCTAGGAAGGAATGGGGCTGGCAAGACCACCACGGTGAGGATGCTCTGCACCCTCCTCCCGCCCACGAAAGGCGACGCCTTCGTCGCTGGCTATGACGTGAGGAAGTCACCTGTGG
>JBHIBK010000336.1:0-2519 GCA_046759065.1 Thermoplasmata archaeon
ATCTCCCCGTTCTTCTCGACGATCGAGGTGAGGGCATGGGAGAAGTCCCTGGTCGCTTCCCCCAGACGGCCTCTCACGGTCACGCGTTTCCCTGTAACCGAGATCCCTACGTCTTCCGGGACGGCGACGGACTGTTCAAGGGGCTTCTCGCTCATGTTGAAGAACCCTCTAGTACACGTACCCCAGAAGCTTTCCCCCTAGCTTCTCCTTCTTCGCGTCTAGTTGTGACATCACTCCTCGGGGAGTGGTTACTACGAGGACGCCCAAGCCTCTGGCCGGAAGGAACATTTTTTCCCACTTCTCATAGTCCCCCACCCGCACGCTGTGTCTCGGCCTGACCGATCGGCATCGGTTCACTCTGCCCAGCAGCTGTATCTTGAACTTTCCTCCTCTACCGTCCTCAATGTATTCGAACTCGCCGATGTACGCTTGTCTCTGGAGAACCCTGAGTATGTTCGCTATTAGCTTGGACGCGGGGTAGAGGCACTCCCTGTTCCTGACCGCCTCGTTGCCCTCTATGGTGACGAACAGCCCTGAAACCAAGTCGTGTCGAGTCACGTCATCCATCGACCTGCCTATGAGTACTTCTTGAAGCTCAGCTTCTCGCTGATTTCGTTGATGCACCTGCGGCAGACGTATAGATTGTACTTTCTGATGACGCCTACATGGGTCCCACATCTGCGGCAGGTGACAACTCCCTTCCCGAACTTCCGGTTTTTCGGCGGCTTGTGCTTCATTCCTGTTTCTCCCATATCTCCACTCCGAAGTTCTGCGTCAGGAAGGCCCTGGCCTCCTCCGCCGTGACCTTCTGTCCGCGACCGACCTTGGATCTGCGTCTCCTCCTGCGAGCTACCCGTGACCCGGGTCGATCCAGGCAGACGGTGACGTCCATGCCTATTATGCCCAGCGAGGGATCGTACTTCGTTCCAGGTATGTCGAGGTGCTCATCGATCCCGAAGGAGAAGCCGCCGTTGTCATCGAAGCTCGATGCTCGAACCCTGTTGTTCACAGCGCTCAGGGCTCTCTTCAAGAAGTCTTCTGCGGATCGTTTCCTCAGCGTCACCATCACCCCTATGGGTTCGCCCTTTTGGATACCGAACGACCTGATGGTCTTCTTCGCCCTGCAGGTCCGGGGGGCCTGGTTGGTGAGTGACTGCAGGATCTTGCCGGCTTTCTCCACTCTAACACCCGACTCTCCGAGGCTACAGTTCACAGCCACTTTCCGGATCAATATCCTCCGCATGTCTGCTCTCTGCTCTTGACCAACTTCTACTGCAGCGTTATCCAAGGTTCCTCTCCCCCCACGGCGAATATGTAGTCTCTCAGAGTTGTTACCTCACCTATCTCTGTGCTCAGCGTAGCCAACCCCGGCGTCACGGCTGAGCTCTCGGTCAGCTTGCTGAGTTTTCCGTGCAGCCCCTGCTTCGGTCCTTCATAGATCAAGCCTTGCACACCCTCCTCGAGCGACAGATGATCTAGAACCCTCTGATCAGGCAGGGATATCTTTAGGGTGTCTCCGCTCCGAATCGAAGCCGCCTCACCTGGTTTGAACCTGATGCTTCTGCCGTCGTGCAGCGTGATCTGGTTGACTCCTCCCTTCATCAAGGACTTCCTCACCACCTTCCCAAGCTTGAAGACCTTCTCTTCTTCAGGGATCTCCACCATCCTCAGCCCTCTCCTGTGGATGGGCAGCACCCTGTAGGCTTCATTGGTCAAGGGTATCTCAACGACATCCATCAACCCCACGGGATGCTTGTGATCCACGACCGTGCCCCCATCTATCGAGACCAGTCCCCTTGAGATTATCCTCTTCGCTTCAGCCGCGGTCTCCGCTTGTCTCAACACGTCTCTAACGACAACGGACAGAGGTATTGATCTGTGGCGGGGGTGAGGACCCGGCTTAGGCCTCGTGACGAACACGTTAACTTTCGCTGGGATGTGCATCACCCGCTTGGCGCCGTATCTCTTCTGATGCATCGGTTACCCCCCTCCCTCCTCCAGAAGCCTCCTGCGACGCTCGTCGCTGAGGTCGAGAGACGTGATCGTTACGTTGCTCACATGTATCGGCACCTCCTTGCTGGTTCCGTCCACCTTCTTGATGCTTACGTTCTCCAAGAGAACGGTCATCTGCCTTCGCCTCGCCTCCTTTACCTTCCCCTCCATGCCTTTGTAGTCTCCGCGAACGACCTTGACCTGGTCCCCCTTCCTCACGGATAGGTTCCTCCTACCATACTTCTTGGCCAGGTCAGGTGACAGCGGCGCCGACATGTATCTGCTCAAAGCGTGGCCTGGGGCTGACACCAGGGACTTCCTCTGCTTTCTCGGTTGAGAAGACCTCATCTCGATGCCTCCCACTACACTATGATGCTGGCGGCGTTCGCCACCCGAGTCCATCTCTCAGCCGCCTCCTTCGCGACCGGCCCCTTGATCTGCGTGCCCTTAAGGTCGCCTTCAGGGGTGACGAGAACACCAGCCGTGTCCTGAAACATGACCCAGGTTCCGTCAGGCCTGCGATAGGG
>JBHIBK010000337.1:0-2500 GCA_046759065.1 Thermoplasmata archaeon
TCGTGCTCCACGAAGAAGAACTCGCCGACGGGATATTGCGCTACGATCCATTCCCCATGGTAAATTTTCTGCGTGGCAACCTTATGGTCCGTATTCGGATCCGGGAGCGTCTCGATCTCCAAGACGCCATCCCCCTGGTTTGCAATCGTGGTTTCAAGGACCAGCTCCGGGCCTTTCGACCGGCTCTTGATGTTGATGTCAGTGGGAGCATGGGCGACAAGGTCGGGCAGATCGATCGCCTCACGCGATAGTCTGCTCGCAGCCAGAGAGACAATGTGCGTGTCCGTCGCCAGCCACAGGTGGGAGTCTCTCGCATCGACGGAAAGAGCCCGAACGTCAACGCTCGGCAGGCCATCGAGATGAGTATAAGTTTCCCAGACCGATCCATCGTAGCGAGCCACACCGGCACTGGTCCCAACCCAGACCTCTCCGCCACGAAGGGTTAGATCGCGAACCTCATCGGAAGGAAGGTCACCAGTGGATGCCGAGAAGAGGTGCGCCCCGCCGAGATCGTCTACTTTGTAGACCCCTTCTCCGGGAACGGCGAGCCATGTCTCTTTCTGTACACCGTCGCGAACCATGGCCCGGACCGGAGCCATGTTGGGCGCTGGGATGGCATTCCACGATATGACCTGGACATGAACCACATCCTTCAGCGCATTGTCGTCCTCTCCCAGTTCCGCCACCACTTCATGCCAGCCGACAGAAAGAGTCGCAGTCGCAAAGGACTCTCCTGTTCCCATGTGGGTGCCATTGACGATCCAACGGATCTTGCCCTTGAGCGCATCCTCGGCCTGGGCCCCAAACTCGATCCGCTCTCCGGCGACGAACTCATCACCATTCCGTGGACTGACGATCTCGAGATCAAGGCAACCGCTCACCAGAATAAAGATGGCGTAAGAAAGAAGACGCATTCCCCAAGGTGCGGGTTTTCTCCTGACAAAGCACATTGGTCCCAAGACACCCCCATGAGAGAAAAGCGGTGTGATGTGATTGTGATATGAAATCCCTTTTGAGTGGGAGAAAGCTAACGAGACAGGGTCTCGATCATGGCCTATTGGCGGGCGTAGCTCCACTGCTGTCGAACCACTTAAAGTATGCTGCGGTACATCTCTGACCGGACTCCCTCAGCTTCTTCTTCATGGCCTCCGTAAGATCAAAGTCGGTCGTCCGCACCCCTAGCGTGTCGATATATACAGTTCGTTGCCAATCATCACTGTGGAGGTGGTTGTTCCCCTGACTCTCGAGGATAGTCCCCATGAGGGCCTTGATGTAGTCGAAGAAATCGTCGATCGCCTCGCGCTTCGGCTCTGACCCGTAACGAAAAACACCAATTTCCTGCTTAGAATCAAGCCGGAGGCCGAGGGTTTCCTTATTATACCGGTAGGGACTGCTCTGTGGTCGCCTTTTGAGGAAGCGCTTGTTTTCCTCATCGTAGTAATCTGTCTTGACTGCCATCTTATCCCGGTTCTCTGGGCTGATGTACTTCTCCCGATCGAACAATTTCACCGGGTAGTTGTTGAGCACCCCCCCATCGACGTAAACGTCGTCTCGTGCGTTTCGAAATGCTGCGAAAAAGAGCGGTATGGACATCGAGATCCGCACTGCATCCGCGATTCGAGCCGCAGGGGTGTGTTCGTGAGAGAAGACCTCTCCGAAACGCGTACTGAGATTCGTTCCATAGACGTAGAGGTCCGGTTTCCCCGCCTCTCTGAGATTATCGAATGTTGCATTGGGATCGCCCAACTTCTTTTTGATGAGTTCGCTGACCCACTCGTGGAAGAAGTCACCCTTGTACCAGCCGAACCGGGTGATGAGGCGTTCAGTGTCGCGGACGATACCCCAGCTGTCATCCATAAAATTGTTGAAATCGAGCTTCTTCAGGATGTCGTTTTGCTCGTTGATTGAGAAGCCGAGGGCGAACAATGTCGCGTTGATGGCCCCCGCTGAGGTTCCGCCGACCCGTCGGATGCTGGGAAGAATCCCCTTCTTTTTAAACACCTCCATCGCACCCACGTAAGCGATTCCTTTGACACCTCCCCCTTCGAATACGAGGTTCCGAAAATGATAGGACATCGTTCTCTCCTCCTCGGCGTACAAAATGCTGCTTAGCGAGCCGGGCTCGAAAAAGGAGTCTGATCCCTCTTTCCCTTACCGCTTCTTGATATTGAAGAACAGTTGCCTGTCCTTGCGCCGCCGGTCGATTCTCGCTTGGCCAATCGCGACAAGCACGTATAGGATGTTGAGCGCCTCGAGCGCTGAACCGACAAGTCGGGGAGTCCGTGAACGCCTATGCACATCCTGTGAAGTAACTCCCTGTTTACCCCCGACAAGCCGCTGGACATAGCGGACTGCCTCGACATCTACGATGTTGAAATTTCCCGCCTTGCGCTTCCTGCGGGAAAATGAGCAGATGAAGAAAAACTTCTCGCCCTCGAACACATGGTAGGTCGGACTTTGACCCTTGACCTTCCCCCGAAGGGCCAGGCCGGCGCCGAGA
>JBHIBK010000338.1:0-2485 GCA_046759065.1 Thermoplasmata archaeon
CGGGAAGACTTCCCTAATCCGGCGCTTCGTGGAGGACGTCTTCGACGACCGGCATGTTGTCACTCTCGGGGCCAAGGTGACCAAGAAGGAGCTTGACGTGAAGATGCCTGACTCTGGAGACCCAATGAGGGCAATCCTGGGGATTTGGGACATCCTGGGCCAATGGGGGTTGGCTCAGTTCCTGAAAGACTCGTACTTCCGGGGCGCCCAGGGCCTTTTAGCTGTCTGCGACGTGACCCGCCCCCTGACCCTCGCCCGACTGGAAGGTTGGAGGCAGGCCGCCACGAAGGTCGCCGGTCAGATTCCCACGTACGTCGTGGCCAACAAAGCGGACCTCGTCGAGGACCAGCAGTTCGGGGAAGACAAGGTACGGGCCTTCTGCACACGCTGGGGATCTCCTTACCTGCTGACAAGCGCCAAGACGGGAGAGGGTGTCGAAGAGGCTTTTCGCAGGCTGACGGGCCTGATCTTAAGGGCGCAATTCCGGAAGATGAAGGGGTTCTTCGGAGGTTAGCGGCCCTTTTGCTGTGTGCCGATTCTCGGATTTGATTTGGGCAGGGGTGGCTGCCGATTTCGCCAAATCGGTTAGATGCCCTCTTTTGAGGCTGAAACAAGAATCAGTCAGAATGACGAGAACCCCGCAAAGGGGTTTGAACCTCTCCCCCTTTCGCTTCAGGAGAATCATTCTGAGCCGCTTTCTAGGCCTCGTCCGAAAGAGGTAAGGCTAGTCACCACGTCATTTTCCCGTTGCTTTGCGAGTTCTGCGGGAACGATGCCGAATGGAAAGTATTCATCGCCATCAAGCGAGTAATGGCAGAGAGCCGTCGCTCATACCTCGTCACCCGGCCCAGTGGCAGTCAGCACTTCATCTCTCGGGACCGAACGACATTCCGCAAGCTCGATTCCTCCTATGTGGTCCGGATCCCCGTCTTCTTCGGGGAGAAGGGCACACCCGTCTGCGAGAGCTGTTCCCTCAATGACGATGTGCTCGGATTCAGAGGGGTCTCTCCTTAAGTCTGGGCCCGCCGAACCTGCATTGTAGGCTGCATGCAGCGGGAGCCGTCGCGGTAACATAAGTGCACAACCGTCAAGTCGTGCTATCTCGCACGGATACCAGAGGCCCCCATCGGAGCCATTGTGCCCTACGGCAGTTCCCTCTTCGCCTTGTCTTTCGCCGTTCTTCTGCTCATATGGTGACGCCACATAGGCGGATAAATCGGCTCGATGGGCCTTGGAACTCCTTACTGGTCCACCGCGTCGATGATGTTCCTGCCGAGATCGTGCTCTTGGGCCTTTCGGTGGTGCTCATCGTTTCCAGCCGTGGCGCATGGAGAGAGAGGCAGGACCGTGACTAGTCGGAAACCAAGAACTCGACTCTCCCTTTACACTTCGAGTAAGAAATGCATCCGTCCAGGGAGAATTAGCTGCCACGAATCCTCTCGGCTGATGTCGAAGGGTGACCAGAGAGGAAGGCGGCTCCAAGTCTGTCGCATCTCTTCCCCGGGATTCTCATCGGCCAATCCCAGCCGTAGAGAAGAGTAGGAATGCATACACCGCAATACTTGCAAAGCCAAAAATGGCCGCCCTACTTGCATTCTTCATCGCCCTGCGGTCCACCCCGCCGGTAATCCGAATACTCAGGAGGACTCCTATCAAGCTGGAAAGACGGGGTGCAGCCATCGCGGGACTCTTTACTGCCAGAATGATGAAGATGACAATGGACTCCAGGACCGTCTTGCCCGCAGAGGATGCGGGTGAAACCACAGCTACGATGATGAGGATGTAGAGGACTCCGATGAGAGACACGAAGAGGACGAAGGGCCATAGGGAAAGGTGAAAGGCGACCTTAGCCTGCTTTCTGGGTCCCATTTGTCAACAGCCATTCAGGAAGTAAATAGTCGTTGCGTCTCCATCCGGCGGCGGAGAGGCATGAGAACGGCGCGTCTACGGATTGACGTTATAGGCCCAAATCCCTAACAAGGAGCCTCACTACCCCCTTTCCGTCCCATCCAATTCCCGCTGCTAGGTCGTCACTTGACACGACCCGATACTTCTCCACAAGGTCTTCCTCTGTGAACATGGGACCAAAGTGGACAGTCAGGTCGCTCTGCCCTCCAGAGGGAAAGACAACTGTCACCTGTAGAAACAACCCTCCCGGCGTTGGGAAGGGTGGCGAGACTTTGAAGATAACCTCCTCAAACGTGACATCTGCCAGCGCATCCTTGAAAGAGAGTTCCATGAACTTGTAGCAATGTCCCTCGACCTTGACCTCTCCCGTGTCGCATGCCACCCCAGCCGGTCTCAACAGATATACACCGATGATAGCTACCGCCACTAGGAGAATGCTCAGGGACACGAAGAGCCAGATTCGGGACTTGGCTTTCATCCTGCGATTCTGTCACGCAGATTCTGAGTAAAAGTAGTTTCGACATCGATGACCTGGAAGTCAACCAAGACCGCGCCCGCCATCTCTGCTGGCAGCCTG
>JBHIBK010000339.1:0-2467 GCA_046759065.1 Thermoplasmata archaeon
CGTCCGAGTGAGCAGCCCTTCGTTAACTGACCACTTCACAAAAGTGTCGTTCTTCCTTTCGAAGTCTGTCACTTCCCGTTCAGCCTTGGATTGCACCGACCGCCCAAACGGTGTCCGCCTCCACCCTCACCCAATATCCATATCCCGCCTGAAGCATATCAGCGTCTCCGAGAACTTCTCATACCGACCGGATGCTACCTGTACCCTCTCCCGCGGCGGAAGACCTCTATGACCTTGACGCGCGTGCCGATGACGGCGTAGATAATCCGATAAGGGCCAGCCCGCAGCCTGTGCTTCTTTGGGTCAGTTCCCTCCAATGCTCGAATGTCGGCTCCTGACCTTGGGTTGAGCGGGTCCTCTCTTAGCTCCTGCAGTCCCTTGACGATCCTGTCCCGCTCACGCTTGGTGAGCTTCTTCAACTGCCTGACAGCGGTACTGGAAAGGAGGACCTTGTACGTCATAGCTCTTCCAACGGGATGAACTCTTCCTCCTCCAGAATGCGATTCCAGCGCCTATCCAGTTCCTTGATGGAGGCCCTCTCTACGAGTTCTCTGATTATCTCGTCGTAGGTCTGCCCCTTCCTCCCCATCTGCTTGAGCATTTCCTTCGTCCCGAGCTTGATGGATATGGTCGTTGCGTCAGCCATAGTTACCATGGGTTCTATGGATTCCATGATACTTATAGATTGCCCCTGGCCTGGACGAGCGCACTGAGCATTACATTCCTGACTCCAGACAGAAGCCGCCCTGTATCGAGTTCCCTTCAGCCCGCGCCGACTTTGATTGCCAGCCCTCAAAATCATTTTATACAGCAGCGCTTTAATGAGCAAGCCTTCGGAGGAGGATACTTGGTCACGTTCAGAGTATTCCGCTTCAGTCCCGAGAAAAACAGGAAACCGCGATACGTTGACTACAACATCGAGGACACGTGCGGACTCACGGTTCTGGACGCGCTCAAGCTCATCAAGACGGACATGGACCCGAGCCTAAGCTTCAGGCATTCCTGCAGAAGCGCGATATGCGGTTCCTGCGCTGTCACCATCAACGGGAAGAACATACTCGCCTGCAAGACGCAGGTCGATGCGCTGGGGAAGAGCCGAGTGGTCGTCGAGCCGCTTCCGGGGTATCCTGTCATCAACGACCTGGTCGTAGACTTCGCACCGTTCTTCGGGCAGTACAGGTCCGTGCGGCCCTATCTTGTGTCGAAGACCGCTCCACCCGAGCGGGAGCGCATCCAGAGCGTCGAGGACAGGAAGAAGTACGACAAGCCTGCGACGTGCATCATGTGCGCCGCGTGCACGACTTCCTGCCCGATTGTGTGGACCGATGACAAGTACCTGGGTCCAGCCGCCCTGACGAAGGTCTGGCGGTTCGTTGCCGACTCGAGGGACGGGATCATGGACGAGCGTCTGGGCATGGTGAACAACGAGTACGGCGTCTGGAGGTGCCACACGATGTTCCGCTGCGCGGAGGCCTGTCCGAAGGAGATAGACACGACGGAGGCGATCGAGAACCTCAGGCGGGAGGTCCTCAAGAGGGCCTTCTCCAGGAGAAGATAGGATGCTCGAGCAGAGGGGATTCGGCTACTACGCGAGGAGGATAGCGAGGGCCTGGAAGGAGACGGGCACGCTCGCCCACATCGTCCACCGGGTAACGGGCATCCTCCTGGTCGTGTACCTCGTGATGCACGTATACGTCGTCACCCAGGCCAGCCTGAACGGTGAGGCGTACGAGAGCATCCTGGAGACGTTCAGGAACCCGCTGTTCGCCGCAGGGGAGCTCATACTGATCATGGGCGGGCTCGTCCACGGGCTCAACGGCATCAGGCTCACGCTGTTCGACATGGGAATCGGGCTCAAGCATCAGAAGGCCATGTTCTGGGCGTTCATGGTCATCGCGGTCGCGATCTGGTTCGTGGGTCTCGCGATAGTCTGGCCCACGATAGGAGGGGGATGATGGGCGCGCCGACGGAATCGAGGAGGAGCATGTGGCTCTGGATCCTTCAAAGGGTCAGTGGGGCAGCCCTCATAGTCCTGCTCCTCATCCACATGGTGGTCCTGCACTACATGGACCCGCAAGATGCCATCGTTGTATCGGAGGTGAAGATTCGCCTGCAGGGGCTCGCGTTCATGATCATCGACAACCTCCTGCTGGGGTTCGTCATATTCCACGCGTTCAACGGGGTGAGGAATGTCGTGTATGACTACACCTCCGATTCGCGCAAGAGGGCGGCGGTCTCTGCCGTCATGACCATCATGGCTATCTTCCTCTTCGCGTTCGCCGTGTGGGCGTTCCTTCCATTCATGTTGGGGTGACCATGAGAAAGCACGACGTTGTGATAGTTGGCGGCGGTCTGGCGGGCCTCAGGGCGGCCATAGAGACATCGAGAGAAGTGGACACCGCCGTCATCTCCAAGATTCACCCGCTGAGGTCGCACACGGGCGCCGCGCAGGGAGGAATTGCGGCTG
>JBHIBK010000340.1:0-2467 GCA_046759065.1 Thermoplasmata archaeon
GCCCAGTTTGTGGGCTTCCACAAGAATTGTGCATGTGCGAGGAGATAGCAAGGGAACAGCAGCGAATTAAGATATTCAGCGACAGGAGACGGTACGGAAAGGTGGTCACCATAGTAGAGGGAATCGATGCCGCAGATATAGACATCGAGGATTTGGCCAAGAAGCTGAAAACGAAATGCGCTGCAGGTGGCACGGTGAAGGACGGACGCATTGAGCTCCAGGGGGAACACAGGAAGAAAGTCAAACTCGCCCTGGAGAAGATTGGGTTCACAGTTGAGGTCAGATGATGTGAAGGTGAGGTCCAAGCTGCTCCACAAGCATGAGCTGATAGGTCTTGAGGTAGAGGTCGTACGCTCTACCTGCCGTAACCTTGTCGGTCTGAGGGGCGTTGTCGTGGACGAAACCAAGAACACCATGGTCATAGAGGTGCAAAGCATGGAGAAGAGGATACCGAAGCGGGGAACGAAGTTCAGATTCCACATAGAGGACGGAGTCGAAATCGATGGAGCGAGACTGCTCCACCGTCCAGAAGACAGAACAAAACGAGCGAGGTAGCGGAAATGGCAAAGAAGAAATCGAGAGACATAGGAATTGACGTTCCTCTTCCCAAGAAAGGCTGTGAAGACATGCACTGCCCCTTCCACGGCAATCTGCCAGTCAGGGGTCAAATCCTGGAAGGCGTCGTGAAATCCGACAAGATGGCCAATACCATAGTCGTGGAGAGGGAGTATCTCAGGCTGATACCGAAGTACGAAAGGTATGAGAAGCGAACAAGGAAGTATCAGGCCCATAGCCCGCCATGTTTGGAGATAAAACGAGGGGATGAGGTGGCGATAATGGAGTGCAGGCCTCTCAGCAAGACAATCACGTACGTTGCCATTGAGAAGAAAGGAGGATAGCCGCGTGAAGGGGATAGCAGGGAGACAGACAAGAGGCCTTCCAAAGGGGGCCTACCTGGAATGCATAGACAACACGGGAGCGCGGGTCGTCCAGATCGTTGAAGTTCCCAAGTATCACGGGAGATTGAGGCGATACCCGAGTGCTGGTATTGGAGACCTGCTCGTAGTCAGCGTGAAAAAGGGAACCCCCGAGATGAGGAAGCAGTTGGTCTATGCGGTCATCGTGAGGCAGAGGAGACCCTTCAGAAGAGCGGATGGAGTGATGGTCCAATTTGAGGACAATGCGGTTGTGATTACTACGCCCACAGGAGAAACGAAGGGGACGGACATCAAAGGTCCAGTTGCCAGAGAAGCTGCCGAGAGATGGCCCAGGATAGCGGCATCGGCGTCAATAATAGTATGAGGGTTCAGCATGAAGAGCACAAAGGCGAGGAAGCAGAGGAAAGAGCTGTACAACGCCCCTTGGCACAGGAGAAGAAAGAGAATGGCTGCACATCTCTCCCCCAAGTATCTTGGTGATGAGAAGAAGGCCTACCCGAGAGCAGTTCCCGTTCGCAAGGGAGATACCGTCCTTGTTGTCAGAGGAGCTGATAAGGGTCATGAGGGGAAGGTTGCGAGCACGGACACCAAGAGCATGACGATTACGATTGAAGGGTTGACGAGAAAAAAGGCAGATGGAACCCAAATCGGGAAGAAGATCCATCCCTCAAATGTGACTATCACCAAACTCGACCTCTCCGACCCCATGAGGAGAGAGAAGATAGAGGCGCTAGGAGATAGAGAATGAAGAAACACATGAAAAGACTGGCGGCACCGAGGACGTGGATGATTCCTAGAAAGACACACACGTGGATCGCTAGGCCGAGGCCAGGACCGCACGGACTGGAGGAGTCCATTCCCATCCTGATAGTCCTCAGGGACACGCTGCACTACTGTGACAGTTCCAGAGAGGCAAGAAGGCTTCTGTCGTCGAGAGGTGTCCTCATAGACGGTAAGCCTGTGAGGGATCCGAAAAGGGGAGTTGGCCTGATGGATGTTCTCTCCTTGAAACAGAAGAAGGAGCATTTTAGGATGCTAATCGATACGAAGGGAAGGCTCCAGCTAGTTAGGATAGACGCCAAGCAGGCAAAGTGGAAGCTGTCAAGGATTGAGGGAAAGGCAACCGTCAAAGGTGGAAGAATCCAACTCAATCTCTTCGATGGTCGGAATATCCTCCTTGACAAGAACGCATATGGGACAGGCGATGTTCTGAAAATCGCCGTTCCGAATCAGAAAATCCTCAGCAACTACGATCTGGCCAAGGGAAACATCGCTCTCCTCATCGGTGGGAAACACGTGGGCGAACTTGCCAAGCTGAAGAAATATGAGAAATCCAGAAACCCAAGGGAGAACGAGGTCCTTTTTGAGGAAGGATTCAGCACGTCCCTTCGGAATGTCTTCGTCGTGGGAAAGAAATCTCCAGAGATTACGATTGCAGAAACGAAGGTCGTATAGGTGAGCAAATGGGTAGCATGAGAGACTTGAGAATCGAGAAGACCGTCGTAAACATTGGTGTAGGTGAGGCAGGG
>JBHIBK010000341.1:0-2465 GCA_046759065.1 Thermoplasmata archaeon
AGAGTGCGGGGGGAGGCCCCACGATTTCGGTTGCCGATTCCTTTTGACACCATGATTTCTTGACTGAATAGACTTAAATGCACGTGAACCTGTACCAGTAATATGGCCCACAAGACCATTACCATATCGGAAGAGGCCTACCAGGCACTCGCACGCTTGAAACGCAACGGTGAGTCCTTCACCCACGTAATCCTCCGTCTCGCGCATCCTCACACTGCTCAGAGACTTCTCGAATACGTCGAGAGGCAGGAGCCAGCTCCAGATCTCGCAGAGTCCATCGATCGCGTTTACTTGAAGCGGGGCGGGGCGAGTCTCCGGTGAAGTGGATATTGACCGCCGCGGACCGTGCATAACGCCAAAGCCTGAAAAACCGCCCAGGACAAGGGGAGCGCTGGGAGAGAATGACCCACCAACAGAGCAATCTATATAAAAGGAGGAGACAATCGAGGGTTGGGGAGGTAGATGCCAGAACTCGACTTTCAGCCTGAGATGGTTGGTCGAGACGAGGACCTGAAAGAGCTTCAGGATTGTCTGGATAGAGCTGCGGAGGGAAGAGGAAGCACCCTGTTCATCTCAGGAGAGGCGGGCATAGGAAAGACGAGACTCGTGGACGAGCTGAAGCTCGTCGCTCGATCCGAGGGTTTTCAAGTCCTATCTGGGAACTGCATGTACGAATCGCTGATGCCATATATGCCTTTCATGGAGGCCTTGAGATCAGGGGACTTGGGGCACCTATTCGCGGAGGAGACGCCCAAGGTTGAGTGGGTCTATCTGGTGACGGACACAGGCTTGTTGATCAAGGAGGTGCTGAGGGGGGAGACACAGCTCGATTCGGATACGTTCGCCTCTATGCTCAAGACCGTAAGCGATTTCGTCCGGGATTCTCTATCAATGCTTAGTGGAGATGAAAAGGAAGGAGCACTGAGCAGTTTGGGATATGAGGACTATCGGATTCTCATCGAGAGAGGCGTGAATGTCAACCTCGCGGTGGTCCTCACTGGCAGAGAGAACGAATTCCTGGTCAATGACATGAGAGAGATCCTTCTAGAGACGGATAGGAAGTATGGAGACGTCCTGAAGGCGTGGGATGGGGAGGAGGGGAAGGTTCGGGGTATCGAGAAACTCCTCAAACCACTGATCACATCAGGTAAGTATGACGGCATCTATTATGGAAGAGAGAATCCCAAGGCGAGGAGGAATCTGCTGTTGGAGAATGTCTCATTGGGACTGATGAGGCAGGCTCAGACAAGGCCAACGCTCTTGTGCATCGAGGACTTGCAGTGGGCTGATCCATCCACACTTGCAATGATGCACTATGTCGCGAGAAATGTGAGAAAGTGCGGTCTGCTCATTCTCGGCACCTATCGACCCGAGGATGTTGCCGTGGAGGATGGCTTGGGTCATCCTCTTAGCGAGAGGATGCAGTTGATGAGCCGCGAAGAGCTGCATGAGAAGATGGATCTGCAGAGATTGCCAAAGGAGAGCATGGTTGGGGTCTTATCGTCCATGCTCGGGGAGATCGACTTCAGTGATGATTTCGGGAATCGATTCTACAAGGAGACCGAGGGGAATCCATTATTCGTAATAGAACTCGTGAAACTGATGGTCGATGAGGAAATCATCAAGACGGACAATAGAACGTGGAAGCTAGTCAAGAATCTCGAAGAGGCGAGCATTCCCTCCAAGATATATGATGTGATCGTGAGAAGATTGAATCGAGTGGAGAGGGAAGAGAGAAGGGTGTTGGATTACGCTTCTGTCGTTGGAGAGGCGTTCACATCGACTATACTGGCATCTGCTCTGAACGAGAAGAGAATGCAATTGCTGGAGCGATTGAGGGGTTTGGAGCAGACTCACAGATTGATCCATTCCCACGATGGAGGCTACAGGTTCGACCACGCAAAGATAAAGGAAGTGCTGTACAACGAAATACCAGAGGAATTGAGAACGGAATATCATTCGATCATCGCGGACTCCATCGAGGAATTGCACAAGGATGATTTGGATGAGGTGATGGAAGACCTTGCATTCCACTACTATCGATGCGAGAACAGGGAGAAGGCTCTTCTCTATCTCAGCAAAGCGGCGGAGAAGGCGAAGAAGGAATACTCGAATGAGGAAGCGATAAGATTCTACACCGAAGCTCTGGAACTGGAAGATGATGCACAGAAGAGGATGGAAATATTCGAGTGTCTGGGAGGCGTCTACTTTCTGATCGGAGACTACAAAAAGAGCATAGAATCCCGCGAGAGCGCATTGGAGTTGACCAAAGAGAGGAGGAAGAGAGCTGAGATAAAGGTGTGGATTGGAGACGCCTACGATTCTAAAGGAGAATCCGATGAGTCAATGAAGCTCTGCACTGAAGCATTGGAACTGGTGAAAGGCGAAGAGTGCAAGGAGGAAGCCCTTGCCTTCGGCCTAATCGGCAGTATTCACAATCAAAGAGGAGAATATGACAGAGCCCT
>JBHIBK010000342.1:0-2462 GCA_046759065.1 Thermoplasmata archaeon
AAACCGTCATCGTGTCGACCTTCCTCCCCGTAAGAGACTCCATGTCCAGAATGCCCCTTTCGTCCACCGAAACGAGGATGTCCACGAGGAAGTAGGTCTGACCGAGGATCTCGTCCAGCTCACCTACTTCGACCTCTTCCATCTTCCCGTCAATGAAGACAAGAACGGAGGTTCTGAGGAACCGCTCCCGAGTTTCCTTCGCCTTCTTAAGGCCTTTCGACGTCAGGAAGTAGGTCTTCTTGCGGCGAACGTCACCAGATATATGTCCCAGCCTCTCCTCTACGAGTCCCGAGTCGGTCATCGATGCGAGGACCATTGAGATATGACTCCTGGTGCCGGAAACCACCTCAGCTATTCCAGCTTGAGTTGCCTCAGGGGGTGCCTCGGCAGAGTGTCTCTGCTTTGTGTAGTCCAAAAGGTGAATGAGGACACGGTCTCTTACCGTGGCACGGAACTTGCGGGGCTCGGCCATCAATCCCCCTCCACTCTCAACCACCGTTCTCTCTATTCTTGTTGTCCCTCTTTAAGATATTGGTACTGGCGCTTGTGTCCAGATCGAAGAGGGTCTCCAGATACACTACTCTTCAATCACTATCTCCAAGGGAGGCAGGTAGACGAACGCTGTTGGATCATACATGTCAAAGGCGTTGATGCCTTGGAGAGTCACGCGAACAGGCTGCAGGGCGTCCAGAGTGAACTGGAACTCTATCGGGATGTCTGCTTCGACATTCTCCAGATAGACATAGGCACGCTGACATGATGTCTCGTGCATGCTGATGATTCCTTGCGAAAGCAGTTGATCGAACTCACTTGTCTTGAAGCACAACCCCGCTGGAGCTCTCAAGTCCACCAAGACCAATTTCCTCATGCTCATCTCGCCGGTATAAACGACCCTGACACTCCCAGTGATTGTCTCGCCCACAATCGCTTGCGTTTTGTCGAACTCAACTTCCAGACTAATCGGTGGAAGGAGAGGATCAAGAGAGGGTTCCGGGATGTTCTCTCGAACCACGATCTGATAGATGATAGTCCCCTTCCCCGAGGAGGTCAGTTCTACAACGTTCGTCTCAAAGAGGTTCGACGATATATCAGCTATGAAAGTCTTGTCCTCATCGTCTTTCGTGAAGGTGGTCTCCGCGACTATCGCACCATTGATCCATGCCTCGACCTCGATCTGGTCAACGCCAAAACCACCGGTCAGGGACAGGGCCTGGAAAGCGACGGCCGTGTCATGTGTCGATCCCCACCGTCCTGCATCGCGATGAGTCAGCATGTACTGAATCCCGGCCCTGGCTTCTTGCCCATATCCACCGTGCATCGATAGACCCATCACAGCGTACGATGTCGTCTCGATGAAGTTCAGTCCGTAGTAGTAACGGTTGTCCTGCCCACTCGAGTACTCCCAATATAGTGTTCCATCGCCGCCATCCTTGGCGATCGACACGAGCTTGGCCGTGGTCAGCTCCCTCAAAGACGCGCTTCCGCTCGCCATCTCCAGAGCCGTCAGAGCGACCGCAAGAGTGAATGCCCCGTCGTCCGTGCGGAGATCCCGTTCAATGTAGTCCAGAGCCTTGGCCGTCTTACCATCGGGTTCGTAGCCGCTGTACAAGAGGGCCCGCAACACATACGCTGTTGCAGCCACCCGATGACCCTCTAGCTCCGAGTTTATGGACCAGTGACCCACATCAGGAAACCTGAAGGAGCCGTCGGATTCCATTGTGCTGACCAGATATGTTTGACGCATCCAAAACCGACATCCTTCACATCCTGGAACGCGAAAAGCGCCCAGGCGGTCAGCCAGATATCTGGCGGTGGCCTACGCTGCCATGTTATCGCTCTGCCAGGTCCGTCTGGATTGTCCTCTAGAAATCCCAGCTCATACTGGATGCCTTTGATGATCGTATCTTCATATCGGGCCAGTTCCTCGGAGGACTTGCCCGCTTCTAACAGGTGCTTGTAGGCAGCCACATCCACCGACAGCCTGGAAGTGGACTGCTCGCCACACCCCGAAACAAAGGTGATGAAGCTCTCTGCACCATCCAGAACGAAGGATGTGAATCCTCCCTGGAACTTGACGTAAGCGGTTTCCGAGCCTGGGACTCGATCTGAATTGAGCGAGAACATCACATCATCGTTGTCATCATCACTGAGCTCTCCGCTGAATACCCGCTCGACCCATCGTCCTTTCGGCTCAACCGTCAGGTTCCGCAGGACCGCATCGCTAATCCGAGCGTTTCCTGCCGTAATGAGGAGCGGATGGACGCCGAACTGCTCTGGTCTGATTGTGAAATGGACGCTCTCCACAGAGTTGGCGGCAACATCGAGGATACGCTCGCTACCGTCGAGAATGGTCAGCCAGGAATCGTTGCCCAGTGTCACGAGGACCTGGTTGTCCTCCTCCAAGTAGTTGTAGAGGGCGACTCGCAATGGAAACTCGTCTCCAACGACCGCGGCAAGAGGCA
>JBHIBK010000343.1:0-2459 GCA_046759065.1 Thermoplasmata archaeon
CCTATGAAGAAGTAGACCAGGAAGATGGCGAGCACGTACACCATGCCCATTCTCATCACGTTCAACCTCGTACGCCTAATCACGAACAAGAAGCTTATGAAGAAGAGCAGAACGGCGAAGGCGCAGGGATTGAGACCGTCCAGAAAGCCTGTTGCGATCACCAAGGGGAGGAGGGATTCTTCGCCCTCGGCCGGGCCGGTCCCAACATTCAATGAGAACCAGAGAAGATAGCTGTCTATTGGCGTCCCGATGGGGTACTCCTGAGACTCTCCCTCGAATGCCCAAGCAGAATACGACGTCGGGTCCTTCATCTCCTCTTGATAGACCAGAATCCTCTCCATCGTCAAATTACTGGAGTTAACCAAAAGATCGTTTATCACATGGAGAGGTACGTGACCCTCAAGGACTATCGTGGCGTTCTTGCGGACAAATGTGGCTATGTGACTTTGCAGGTGCGCGGGTATGCCCATTTCTTCGTTCAGACCGTTGAGCTCGCCGCGATACTTCCTCTCGTTGATGTAGTCCTTCTTCACTACGTCCTGTATCTCTCCAGCCCGCAGTGCTGGTATCAGCTCATCTTCAATATAAATGGCACACTCACCGCAGGCCTCGTTGTAGTAGATCAGCGCCTGGCCTTCATCGATCCTCACACTTTCAGGTGCCTTGGCAAGATAGTAGGGTAGAACGGACCCTGCAATCAGGACTCCCGCAATTCCGATGACGATGATTATGAAAACAAGGTTCTGGAACCTCTGGTCCTCCGATTTCTTCTCAACCTGATCTTCCGAGTCATCGACCGTTACTTCCTCTGGAACGTCATGGCAGGGCTCAGAATTCATGCTATCACGTTGGCTGTGATATCAACCTGGACTTCTGGATTGAAGGGATCATTGCTCTTGATGTAAACGACCCTCATCACGGAACCTGTATCCGGATGAAGATCGGCATCGTAGCTGACCTCCAAGGTCGCCGTCTCTCCAGGAGAGAGGACCGCGCTCCAGTCCTTAGGGTTATTGTGCATGCCGAAAGTGGGGCTGGCAATTCCCCTGACTCTCACGACAGCAGAGGTGCATCCGCAAGACGTGGAGACTCCGGTCAGTCTTAAATCGACTTTTCCGGCGTTCCGTATCTCGAAGGTGGTAGAGACGGTCTCCCTTTGGATGTCTCCGAAGTCATGGGCGCTGGGGTAGACCTCTATTCTGGGATGATCGAGTCCCAGATACCAGACGAACACGAGGCCGATCAAAACAACTAGTATGGAGATTATCGCCAAGGCCCGTACAACTTTCTTGGTTCCCGGGGACATGGGTGCCTTGTGTGTCCTTTTCCTGCGAAAATCTTTCTCCACTTCCCTAGCGTACTTCTTGCCTGATTCGTCATGAGGATGTACGTTCCTCAGGTGTCGGGGCAGATTCGCAACTTTCACTTTGAGTCCACATACCGGACACTCTTCTCGCTCCATTCTGCTTCATCCTGCCATACTAGTGTGCTTGAGTCCTCAAAACGGGATTCTCATACCAAAATATCGTTATCAGGGTTCTTATACGTTCTTCCTTACAATGAGAAAACGAATTCGGGTTGCGATTGAAGAATGTAAAAAGATGCAATTCGTCGATTATCCCATGAGATGGGCGGGAAGGGAAGATGAGATTGCTTGCTTATCCCATCATCCCGCAGCCATGGTGGTCCTTTTCTTCGTGCTCTTCCTCGTGCTCCTCCATCTCTTCCTCGCAGTGTTCTTGGCTCCACTGATACTCTTCGCATTCCTGGTATTCGTGTTGTTCGCATTCCTCGTTGTGCTCATGGTCGGGGTCGCAATGCATTCCTTGGTGCATGTCGTGCATACCGCCCATGCCACAATCCCCGTCATCCATTCCGGTCATCATGTCACCGTCCATCATGTGGCCTCCCATCATATCGCTCATCATCATGCCTCCATTCATCGTGGCCACTCCAGCGACCGCACCGGTTCCCACTAGCGAGCTAATCAGGAGAACTATCGTCCATCCGTTTGGCATCATCTTCACCTTTTTTCCCGCGCTTTTCCACGCAGGTTCGTTCATACTATCGGCTGAAATGGTATAAATCCTTGACGTGAAACGCGTTTCACTTTTCTGAAATCCGACAGATATAGCTACAAACCGAGGTCCTCGGAGATGCGTACGCGGTTCGTTGCCCCGTATCTTTCCCGGACTATGAGGCGCTTACTTTCCAACTTGTCCAGCAGCCTTGTGACCTTGGCCTTGGAGAACGATCCTTCGGCCACCAAGTCCTTCTGGAGGACCTTGCCCCCAGCATCCACGATCCTCCTGAACATCTTCCGTTCGTCCCCGGTGAGGAGTCTGATTGCAAGTCTGTACATGTCCTCCTTGCTGGCTTCCTGGAATCTCTCTTCGACTTGTACACCAACAGGTGGCGTCCAAGGGGGAGGAGGAGGCGCAGCAGAGGTCTCCTGTGGT
>JBHIBK010000344.1:0-2454 GCA_046759065.1 Thermoplasmata archaeon
AGGCTCCCTGTGGGAGAGGAAGGGGAAGCCCCCGCGCATATTGGGAATCCCCTTCTCATTCTGCCTGATCAACGGGGCGGCGCTGGTGGGAGTGGCGCGGTTCGCATTGGGCAAGCAATCTGGGCGATGGCAACCGGTCAGGTGAGCCGTGGAAGAAGGAGCTCAGGAGGAACAAACCTCAATAACCCGTTTCGTCAACTATGTACCTTGAGCTGAGGAACGCTGCGACCCCCACGACAGAGTCTCCGTCAGGCGGCGAGCCTCCGAAGTTCCCCATAACACCTTGAGGGTGGCACTCTCCTTGCCGTGCGGTGGGTCCGCTCGATGAAAGAGGGCATGACAAGAGCCGCATGTGCGTTATTCGTTGAAAATTAAGGGTTTGAAAGAGTTGGTGCTATCAGAATACATAACGCCTATCTAGGGCAGCTCTCATGGAGTTCAAGGTTAGCTGCCGCCACTACGTGGGCGAGAAGCCGTGCCTCTACAATCGCCTGTGTGAGGGGTGTCCCCACTACAGTCCCATGGGGATGAAGATTCTCATTATTAAGCTGGCGGCCATTGGGGACGTGCTCAGGACTACCCCCCTCCTCAGGTCCCTTCGCCAACATTACGCCCCTTGCCATATCACATGGGTGGCGGACGGAACGTCCCGTGAGCTCTTATCCCGCAATCCCTTGGTTGACAGGCTTGTTACCTTTGGAACGCCGGGGATGGCTCGGTTTCGATGGGAGGCCTTTGACCTTTGCTTATCCCTCGACAAGGACCTATGTGCAACAGTCCTTGCAATGGAGGTTCAGGCGACCGACAAGCGTGGGTTCGGGTTCTCCCGCGTGGGCAATCTTATCCCCCTCAATCCTGAGGCCGAGTATGCCGTCGCCCTTGGTATGAGTGACCAGCTCAAATTTGTTGAAAACACAAAGACTTACCAAGAAATCATCTTCGAGGCTTGCCAATTGCCATACCAGGGCGAGGAGTACGTGCTTGAGTTGTCTGAGGAGGAGCTAGCGCAAGCCCGGGAGCGCCTTGCGACGTGGGGCGCAGGGTCCGACCGTCCTGTGGTTGGATGCTTCACGGGGGCGGGAGACGTGTTCGTGCACAAGGAATGGACCATTGATGGCTATTGCGAACTCATCACGCGCCTTTCCGCGAAGGCTGACGCGATGTGCCTCCTCCTTGGAGGACTCAAGGAACGGCAACGGAATGCGGAGATTCTCAAGCGCGTGGACGTCCCCGTCATCGACACCGGGAGCGATAATACCCTCACCGAGGTCGCCTCCATTATAGACAGCTGCGACGTCATCGTGACCGGCGACACGTTAGCCATGCACTTGGCCATCGCCAGGCGCAAGGAGGTGGTCGCCCTGTTCGGACCAACCTGCCCCCAGGAGGTCGACCTCTACGGCCGCGGAGAAAAGATTGTTTCTCCCATCGAATGCGCCCCGTGTTATCGGAGCACGTGCGATGTAGAAACTCACTGTCAGATGCTCATTTCCGTTGATGATGTGTTTCAGGCTGTCTGTCGGCGCCTCGACCGGATTCGACGTGCGTGACCATTTTCTCGCCCCCAAGACTTCCGTGAGGGCAAATGCTCCAAAACGGTCCCTTGGGATTCCTCCTCTCCCTTCGTCTCAGCCCACCTTGCAAAGCTGTGTGAGAAAAAGCTTCCCCGCCTGTCTATTGCAGTAGCGCCGCTGGTGGGCAAAATCCCTATTTAAGCTCCGTCTCTTGTCCGTTTGGTAACCGCTCCAGGGTTCCTGTGAGTGTGTCGTAGATCGTCTGAGCCCTGGCCGTTCGGGCAATCTGAACCTGCCGGCTGACACCGGGCACAACTGTGCCATCTTTCTTGGTAGTGCCAGTGTGTGCTTCCAGGAGGACCCCACCGGAGTGGCCGGGAAGGAGCCGGCGGAGGGCGTTGCGCTGCGCCTTGCTGATGGCGAGCTCTGCCCGAGAACGCCTTCCCGCTGTCAAGGGCCCTTGTTTCCCCGGACCATTGTGGTATAGTTGAAGGGTCCTGCGGGCCCCGGTAGCTCAGGCAGGAGAGAGCACAGGACTCCAGATCCTGGTGTCGGAGGATCGAAGCCTCCACGGGGTCCCATGGCCTCATAGGGTCGTGCCTTCTCTCAGGAGAGAAGCGGCGAAGGCCACGAGAGTCTTCGCCTGCCCCCCTCCGAGAAGGCCCCATCTTTGAAGCCCCCTCGCGCTGCCCCCTCGGACCTCTTCGGGACCACCAAAGCCGCGCTCGAGAAAGGATAGGGACGATGAGACGAACCAAACGCTGGCTCTCCGCGAGCGCCCTAACCGCGGCCCTGGTCACGGTCTTGAGCTTGGCCTCCTGGTCCATCGCCGCCTCCCAGGAAAACCGCCTCCAGCGGCTCAACCACGAAGCCCTTCAGCTCCTCAAGCAGGGGAAATATCAGGAAGGGGTTGAAGTCGCCAAAGACGCGGTGCGCGTCG
>JBHIBK010000345.1:0-2454 GCA_046759065.1 Thermoplasmata archaeon
AGGTGAGGAGGGTAGAGTACTGGCGGGGGGCAGCCCCCGGATCGACGCCATTATTCGGAGGTGCGTTGCCAAGATAGCCTTCAACTACATGGCCTGGGTAGGTGGTGCGGACTTCGCATGTAATGCAGACTTTGATGTTACAAGGTCTTTCATTCGTCATGGTGCCGTGACGAGTTATCCTGTCGTTCTTGCAGATCAGACACCTATCCGGCACCCCGAGCTTCCTACGTGGCGTGGGACGAGGGACCATCTGATTACTCTGAACTGGAGTCCCACCGGATACGAAATCTTTGGTCAAGTGAGTATCTTCAATGAGATTACCTATAGAATTACACTTACCAAATACTTCTCCGGCTTCTGGCGGGACATCCAGAAGGGACACCGCTTCGATTGGTCGAAGGGCCGAGTAAAGCCGCTAACTTATAGCAAGCTCAAGCGACCATAGACCATCGGGTACCTTCTCGAACAGTCGCTTGCAACCTTCGCAGGTAACTCTTTACGACTCACAATAGAGAGGAGGGATGGCACATGGCTCGGAAAGGTGGAAAGGATCGTGGTCTATATGAGTGGCCGAAAAAATCTGGCACCTGGTGGATCTGCTACATAGATGGTGAAGGCAAGCGGCATCGGGAGAAGGTCGGTTCAAAGGGACTAGCTCGACGGGTCTACGAGAAGCGGAAGACAGAGGTCCGGGAGGGGCGCTATTTCCCCCCGGAACGGCGCCGGGTAGTCCTCTTCGATGAGATCGCTAGAGACTATGAGATATACTGCCAGGCTAGTGGGCGGCGAGTGCAGAGTACCGATGCCGGGTTTCAACGGCTCCTTGACTTCTTTGGTGGCCGGCGGACCGAAAGCATTACGCGCGCCGACGTGGAGACGTTCCAGATGAGCTTAAGCCTAATCGAAACGCAATACGGAGCTCAAGCGCGGGCACTGGTAGGTAACGAAGAAGTAGCGGTAAGGACCCTATCCCCGGCAACGATTAACCGCCACCTGATACTTCTCAAAGCTATCTTCAACCGAGCCATCCGGGCAGGGAAGGTAACTACCAACCCTGTCCGTGGGGTGTCTTTGCTCAAGGAGAATAACATCCGGGTACGGTATCTGACGCCGGATGAAGAGACGAGGCTCCTCGAGGTCCTGCCGAATCGCCTGCATCCCCTCATCATTGTGGCTATCTACACCGGGATGCGGCACGGGGAACTCCTGCGCCTCCGGTGGGAAGACGTGGACTTCTATAGCGGGACCATCACGGTCTGTCGAGCCAAGTCAGGCGAGGGGCGGCGGCTCCCGATGAATACGGTAATACGCGACACCCTTCTGAATCTGCGTCAGGAACGTATCCAGGAAGGTAGGGCTAAGAGAGATGGGCGGGAACTCCTGAGTCCCTATGTGTTCTGTGCACCTGAGGGTGGCTACCTCAAGAACTTCTACCGTGACTGGTATCCTGCACTACATCGAGCAGGGCTTAGGGACCTCCGATTCCATGACCTTCGACACACCTTTGCTTCTCGCCTCGTGATGGCCGGGGTAGATCTCTACAGCGTCCAGATCCTTCTAGGCCACAAGACTCCTGCGATGACCCTGCGCTATGCGCACCTGAGCCCTGGCCATCTGCGCCAGGCAGTGGAGACTCTGGTTCCCGAAACGCCGGCAACGGCGGATTCTGGACGGCCTTGACAAATCCTTGGTAACCGATGAGAATTGCCGCATCCCTACAAAATTTAAGGATCTAAATATGGCTAATCGGCATGCCGGAGGAAGCGGCACCCCTAATGATTCGATTCACCGTTAATAATGATAGAATTACCTGTATCACCGAACTGCGGGACCGCGTCGGCGTTTACCTTGATAACGACTCGTTATTCGAACTCTCCGAAAGAGACCGCACACGCCAAGACCGTTTCATTGCGGCGGTTGAACGGCGAGCGACCGTACTGTTCTCATTCACCAATGCAGCGGAACTATCGGGCCCACAGGGTGAGTCCGCAAAGGCAGTCTGGGCCTTCCTCGACCGGCTTGGCCCGCGTTGGGTGCCTCTTCACATGAACCCGTGGACTGTCGTAAGACGTGAGCAGCAGGGGTTAGGACCGAGTGCACCCATTTCTGAGGAGTTTATCGAAGCGTACGTCCGTGAGCGCATGTACGACCTGTCACCTAAGGGGACAACCGTTCTGGATCCTTCCGCCGACAAATTCTTTCGTCTAAGTGCTGTAGCTAAGTGGGCTTTTAAGGACCGAAAACACATCCGGAGCCAGGCGAAGGCTATCGACCAGGCACTAAAGCAGCGAATCAGCGATGAGCGAGCTGTTTACGATGCGAATCCGCACTCACTTGATCAGTCATTTCCCGCGATTCCTTTCGATGACCGGCAGCCCGCAACATTCGTCCTATTCCACCTCCTGAGAAAGCTTATTCAAGAGGCGAAAGCATTTCACTTTAAGCCGCATGACG
>JBHIBK010000346.1:0-2451 GCA_046759065.1 Thermoplasmata archaeon
CAGGCGAGGTGGTCACGTTCTCACGTCTTCTTCCACTTGAAGAAGGTGCTGTCGATGTCTCCAGCCTCCTCCAAGTTTCGTTGCACGTCATGGGCGTGGACCTCTGTGAAGCCTATGGCTTGAGACCTGCTACTGGCGGCACTCGAGGCGGCACCACTCTGCGCAGCATGTGTTGCGCTTGAGTTCGTGTGTCTTGGCCTCGGCGAGTGCGCTCAAGGTGAAAGGCGAACTAATCACGGTCTCGCCTCCTCTTCCGGTTTCCAGGCTCTGAGGGTGATGGCGGAGGCATCCACGTCCGTGGAGCTTCCTATCGCCGGTCGATCCTCGAGGATTCGTAGGTTGCGGAAGCCTGCCCTGCGGATGGTGTCGAGGTAGTCAGCCCTGATCATCGCGTTGGCTACACACCCGCAGTCGTCCTCCATACGGCCGAGGGGCCGTTCTTGGACGATGTCCGATATCACGAGGCGCCCTCCCGCCTTCAGGATCCGGAACGCCTCCCGGAAGACCGCCGCCTTATCGGGACTCAGGTTGATGACGCAGTTGCTCAGAACGACATCCGCCACTCCGGCTGCGAGAGGCAGTTCTTCAATCACTGCTGTGTGGAACTCGACGTTGGTCGCTCCGCTCTTGTCCGCTGAGCGGCGAGCTCGCTCCACCATCTCGGGAGTCATGTCGACGCCGATGACCCGGCCCCGCGGTCCCACCTGGTTTGCCGCTAGGAACACGTCGATCCCGGCCCCACTCCCGAGGTCTACGACTACTTCTCCATTTTGTGGATTGGCGTGGCGAACGGGATTCCCGCTGCCTTCACCCAAGACAGACTGCGGCGGGATCCGCTCCAGCTCCGCGGCCGAGTAGTCGGAGTTGCAGCAGGCAGGGAGACAGCAGCTCTCTGACTTCGCAACGTCTGCGTAGTGTTTCCGCACGCGGATCCGAACGGTCTCCACCATCGTATGCATCTCCTCTACTACCAAGCAGTAGTAGGCAACTTATATATCTTCCCTTCCGTTAACTCAGTAGATGTCAGGAGTGAAGGCCGAAGACGACCTCCTACCCGAAAATGCGACAGAGGACGCTAGGGATCAGATCGTGAGTGCCCTACGACAACTTGGGGTGAGCGGCTATGCGGCCGACACCTTCAGCGCTCTGCTCGGAGTATCCGCAGGAACTGCGGGGGACTTGGTGCTCAAGACGGGGATTCCGGATTCCAAGATCTACTATGCCCTCGACGAGCTCGTCGAGAGGGGGCTGGTGGAGGTGCAGGCGGGAAGGCCGAAGACCTATCGTGTGGTTTCGCCCAAGGAGGCCGAATCCAGCCTGCAACGGATGCTGGAGAGGAAGCACGAGCGAGAGGGGGCAGCCGTCGCTAGAGTCGTTTCGTTCCTCGAGCCCCTTCGGGCGGCAACCGGGTCACCAGCTGCAGACCTCGCCTACGTCGTCAAGGGCTTGTCGAATGTGATCGCACGGGCCAGGGTCATGGTGGCATCAGCACGTCGCGAGGTTCTGCTCCTATCATCGGAGGAGGAATTCGTGCAGAAGCTGACGGCAGACTTGATAATGGCTGGGCGACGTCGCGTGAAGGTCAGAATGGCTGTTCCAGACATCGCCCTTGAGGAGGAGCTTGTTGGAGTCGCCGAGATTCGGTCTATCGTGTGCTCTTGTGTTATCATCGTCGTAGACGGGCGCCAGATGCTTACGGTGAACCGCACCTCGGATGGGTCAGCATATGGGATCACCTCCATGGACGACACCTTGGTCCGCCTCGGCCTGGACTACTGGGAGAGCCCTCGGTGTTGCCTGGAGCCTTAGGGTCTCGGTGTATCGTGTTTGGAGGCATTCGGTGCTCTCCCATGGCCGCAGTTGAGATGCCGGTTTCCGGATTAGACGAAGATTGTTCTCTTGAGGACGGTGTGCAGGAGGAGGAAGGTCGGAGATCCGCCTCCTTTCCTGAGAGCGAAAGCTTAAATGGGCAATTGATTCTCTGGTTCACGTCATGGCGTCACAGTCGAGGAAAGCGGCGGTGAGCATCGTCCTCCTTGTAGTGGCGGCCCTCCTGTTCCTTGTCCCCTACAGTTCCTGGCAGCAGGCTGATGACATGGTTTTCGCAACATACCTCGTCGGAGCCGCGCTGGTCTTTGCAATTGCCCTGATCCCTTGGGCGAAAGACTAGTTCAATCACCACCCTACGAAGGAGGCTCACGGGCTAGGGCAAATCGTCCGGCTCATGAAAAAATCGATAGTGCCTCCCGGAGGACCGCGTGTTTCGAAGACGTTGACCTCGTAGAAAGTGGACCTTGTCCGAGCGACCTCCGCCTCGTCCGGTTCTTGGAGTGATCCAGGCAGGATCCTCATTCCACACAAACGTCTCTTTGATGGGAAAGTCATGCCCGTTTGGCTGCTTCGGCGGAAGTCGGGTATCCCCGTTGCTTGACAGGTTTATCGCTTGTGTAT
>JBHIBK010000347.1:0-2448 GCA_046759065.1 Thermoplasmata archaeon
TCTGGTGCCGAGGGCCTGCGTTGAACCAGAGGTTCAAAGCCTATACATGAAAGGCAGGTGCCGGGGGCTAGCGTTCTAGCTGTATCTCGACACCCGTTCTGCTTTCGGTTTCGTCTGCAACGCCGGACGCGGTCGGACGCAACTGGAACCACGATGCTGCGAAGACGGTTCCCTAGAGTGGCGGTTCGCGATGTCGACGGCTGGCACCAGAGGTTAGGCCTGAATCGGCTCAGGTACTCTTCCGCACCGTAATCGGAGATGTGATCTTGGCACATCGTCCCTTGGACTCTACCCTTGTGTCGGGGTAGGCGAATGAGTCCTTGCATTCGTCGTTGCATTTTGGCTTATGGTAATTGATTAGAGCGCATTCAGCGCGCTCTCGATCCGGGCTTGCAACCCTAGCGAAGGAAAAACAGATCTCAGAGCCCTTTGGAACCTCCTTACGCCAGTCAGCCCACTTCTCATGATCGGAAATCCGGTCCCTGACATCCTCCGCCTCGCCAATGTAGATCAGGTTGTCGAGCGTGACGGAATTCCCTCCCTTGCTGTACCTACAAACATATGCCAGGTAGATTCCCGACTTTGCAGGCACTCCTGCTTTGTTTGCTTCACGCCAGTAGCCGTCGAAATCCAAGTGAATAGTCTTCACAGTTGCGCTCATAGAAACAATGACATGGGGAAACCGATTTGAATGTTTTTCGTAGACATGCGCCGAGCTCTAGCCACGAGAGCCGTAACTCCAGTTCAGAGCCGTGTTTCTTATGGCGCCGAGATGAGGCGTTGAACCCACGACCTCTTTTGCCGGTCTTGGTATGTCTATTGAATGGTTCTCGTCATGCCGGACGATAGGTCGGTGAGACTGTACTGAAGGAGCTGTGACTAGACCCCCGGCGAATATTCATCAGGCTCTCTTATCTTGCAGACCTCTTTGTGTGCCGTCTGCTCGAAGAAGAGGCCTGCTTCGAAGAAGAGCAAACTGAGCAGGAAACTGGATAGGTCGAACAGGGGGTCGGTGGAGGAATAGAAAGCTGACCAGTATAGACTCGTCTGAGCGGAAAAACCGAAGAAGAAAGCGGCCCACATTGTGGGCCAGAAGATTAGCCTGATCTCGTATTCTCCGGGGAGCCATCCAAATAGAGAGTATATCCTGTCCTGGAAGGGAGCCCACATGTTCCCGAGCACAACGGTCAGTAGACCCACTACGACCAAGAGGACGATCCCCTTCACAATCAGGATCAAGTACCATTCGTCCAGGCCGGGAAGTTGATACGATCCCAGGATCAGGAGGAACATCTGAGCGGCGTACATCGGAAACCCGACGAGTATGTACATGAATCCCCTCAGCCTCTCAAACATGCTATCCCGGGCGATTGCACCCCTGTAGTAGCCGACGTAGACAGGCATCACCCAGAAGAGAATTATCCCGAGCGCCCACTCCCACGGACGGATCGGGAGTTTCAGAGCAGGCCCGAGAATTGCGAAAATGATCCCAATCACGGAGGGCAGGAAAAGGAGCAGTGAGTCAAGCTTCCCAACCTTCAGTCTAAAGGACAAATAGGCCACGATGTTCACTGCACCCTCATCCTCTAGAAGAAGATCCAGGACATCGTCCGCGAGTCCAGAAATGTCTTCCATCTAGTGTCTAGCGAAAGCATTGACCTACCTACTGTGATTATGCAGGTGTGGAAAGATGTCCCGTAGCCTCCTGATCCTGATGCTGCCTGCGATGGTGGCTCGCTCGTTCCAGGGTTGGGTGTAGAGGAACCCTGCTCTGCCTTGTCTGATGTATCCTTCCACTTGCTCGGGGGCATCATCAACTAGACCATCGGCGGGGACTCGTGTCTTCGGCTGGTTCCCGCCTACCCCCCGGAATACACTATGCGGTATCTTCTGCGTTGCTAGCCAGCGTCTGACCTGTCCCAAGGACCGGGACGGTCGGGATGTCACGATGTAGACCTGCAATCCTTGGTCGAGGAGCTTCTGCAGCAGACTTGGCGTGTCGCTCTCAACCAATGGAATCTCGTGCCACCGCTCCCAAACTCCGTTCAAGATTCCGTATATGCGAGGTGCGCTCAAGGGCAGAGAACCCACGATAGTATGGCGCTTTATCTCTGTTCGTGATACGTGGCGGCCCAATACCTTGCTGGCCTCGCGACAGAACATACCCATGGTATCTGCTAGGACGTTGTCTACATCGACGGCTATCTTTGAAATGGACAAGCTCACTGATACTCTAGGATGGACCGTGCTGTCCGTAGGTAGCGGTCGAGCCTTGTGTCTCCCTGTGACTCCAGGAATCGGATGACATCCCTCGTCGAGCTCACCGGAACTGCACCCAGCTTGACGAAATGTTGGAATCCCAGATATGCCCTCTCGTTTGATTTTGGAGGTCTCAACGTGAAGACGGGACGTCCCTGCCCGAGGGCAAACTCTACTTGGCGCACAGTC
>JBHIBK010000348.1:0-2448 GCA_046759065.1 Thermoplasmata archaeon
GGAGGCGTACGGAGATCTGCAGGGCCCTGTTGCATGATCCTCCCATTCTCTTCCTAGACGAGCCCACGAAGGAGCTGGACATTCCCGGCAAGAGGCAGATGTGGGACCTACTGAGAAATATGGCTCAGGAGGAAGGGAAGACCATCTTCCTCACGACTCACGACATCCGCGACGTCGAGGAGCTCTGCTCCCTCCTATGCGTCATCAGCAGGGGCCAGATCACCTACACAGGTAGTCTGGAGGACGTGCTGACGAGTGTGTGGAAGATTTCATGCGGAGCGGACGAATCATTGGCCCGTAGCCTGAGAGCCAGGGGGATCTCCGCCAAGGTCAACCCAGAAGGTGGAGAGGTCGTCGTAGCACGGGAACACTTGGAGACCGCACGGAAGCTCATTCGTAGCGAAGGCTACGATGTAGCAGAGGTATCACGACCCGAGAACCTAGAGGAATCCCTCATCTCCCTAATGTAGAGTTCTCAGTCATGGGGGAGGTCATGAAACTGACGAAGAAGCCTCCTTGTAGCGTGGCTCTCTTACCCCAGGCGGCTTCAATCCGGCGAGGACTCCCCGCACGGCTGCTCATCATCGGTGTGTCGATGCCCATCATGGGGGTTCCGTGGAGGTCTGGGAAGACCCCAGCCCCACCAGCCCTTCTTATCGCAGGAATGGGATGAGAAGAATGGAGATGGGCCTCCGAGATGGTGGGCGCATTCGAATGAGTCAGATGCTGGGCGTGGCATTCGGCTCAGGAATCACGGCTCTCCTCCTCTTTCTGCCGTCCACCGGACTGATGCCCTTTCCCATGGGGTCGCTGGCTCCGGTGTTGGGGCTTATTCTCGTGGTGCCTGGGGTCCTCGTCGCGGGACTGTTCGCCCATTCGAGTCGGAGAGGAGCTCTCAGCGGAGTAATGACCTTGCCAGCACCCTATCTGGCATTCGTTGCATACGGGCTAGTGATGATCAGAGTCCCCATAGAACTGGTCGTGTTCTACGGGTTGCTACTGGTTGGGGTCGCCCTGCTTTCGGGATCGGCAACAGGGGCCTACCGAAAGACGACGATCTAGATCAAAGTGGTGTTTGCTGGAGGCGGACGTGCGGCTTGCCGCTGTGAATCCCCGCTGTCTACACGACTAGGCTGTGAACAAAGCAGGGCACCACACCACAGATAGGAGACCCGCCCAGGGGTCCGAACTTCAGGAGAACGGTTCTTGTACTCAACGGACCGGAAGCCACGCTGAGACCTGCGCGAGAGCACCCACTGCTTCCACATCCATTGTGTCAGCACCCTACCCCCACCTCAGATCCTCCGGGAACAGATACTTGTGGGGAGAGATTCAGTCCGGTGGACCTGCATAGTCCCTCTCTTGGGCTCTGACGGCGGCCTTCACTCCTCTGCCGAGGAGGTGGGTCTAAACATACCGAGGGTCCTCGTCCACAATGGCCTGAGGCCTCTGTTGACCATGACCGCGAATCCCAGGGCCGCCACGCTTAGGGGCACGATCAAGACCACGGCGTAGCCCAGGAAAACGCCGAATTGGGTTAGGATGGCGGCCGCCGACGAGAGGAACCCCTCGAAGGGCCCCAGGTCCACCACCTCCCCCGGAGGCTTCTCGTCCAAGTCGACCCTCACAGTCGCCATGGTCTCCCCCTCCTCCGCTCCCTCCTCCCCTGTGATGTCCTCTATCGAGATCTCGGCGAAGACCACCCTACCCCTGTCAGATACCAGCTTCTTCACCTCGAAGACGAAGGAGGTGTAGTTCTCCTGCGGCACGCGGCTCACGATCTGTCCCGACCACAGCTCGTCCTGGAATGTGGCCCTGAAGAGTTGGATGTATCCCTCCGCCTGCATGGTCATGTCCTGGATCTCCGCTCCCACCACCTCGAAGCTGCCCTGCTTGAGGTGTCCTAGGATGCCCTGCGTTATCTTCTTGACCCTCTCGTCTCCACCCTCCGACACCGTCACCATCACCGCCGCCTCAGCTGTCTGAGTCAGGAAGTCGGAGGGTTTCGTAGCCGTAGCTAAGGGAAGGGCCCACTGGCTGCTGGTTATCGTCAGGTCGCGGCTCTCCTCGATGGTCCCCTTCAACAACATCTGCGTCAAGGATGCTCCGGGGATGGACAGGAAGACGGCGAAGAGCCCCATCACCGCAACCGCGACGAGGACCTCGGAACGCCTGACGAAGCTCCTCACAGCATCAGCCAGGGCCCAGTTCCATAGATATTTCTATGCTTTAGAACACCTGTCCTAGTCCATAGTACACCGCCGCAGACCAAGCCGAAGGGTCCGCTGTTCTACTCAAGTTCTCTTGAGCATTCGACGAGCAGCTCACCGTCGTATTCCTCAATTTTCCTTTCGGGAACGCATTTCAGAGGGCTTCCCATCATGCTTCTTGCCATGTCAGACGATGAGGAAACCTACTCCACCGTCTTCTCCGCCCTGAGGCACCCGG
>JBHIBK010000349.1:0-2447 GCA_046759065.1 Thermoplasmata archaeon
GAAAGTCTCAGTTGGGGCGGATGAAGGTCACTCTTTCAAAACACGGCAAGATCGAGGACCCCTGGCTGGTGGCCGCGTTGCCGGACATGGGAAACGTCGCCGGATTGGTGGTGGGACACCTCAACCAGCAGCTGGAGACGCAACCCATAGGGGAGATCCTCTCCTACCCATCCCAGATCACCTACCGCAAAGGAGTCCTGACAGAGGCTCGTCCCTACTCCTTCCGCGCCAGTCACAAGGATCGGGTGGTAACCTTCACAGGCACCGACCATCCCGCGTATCCTGCCGAACTCCACGAGCTCTGTGAGGGCGTGGTCGACGTAGCCGTTAAGCTCGGAGCTAGGAGAATCTTCTCCGTGGGGGCGTCCTTCCGCGGGCAGGTTGAAGAGCTCCCGGCGGTCTATGGCGTCGTCAACCGGCCTGAGCTACTGGAAGAGCTGAAGAGGGCTGGGGTTGCGGCTCTGACGGGGGAGGGAGCCATCACGGGCTTCAACGGTCTGATCCTAGGGGTGGCGAAGGAAAGAGGAATCGACGGTATCTGCCTTTTAGGCGATATCGACGACCCTATCGTTCCGCAGCCACAGACGGCTCGGGCGGTGTTGGGTATGTTGCGGAAACTCACGGGGATCGATATGGACGCCGATCGGCTAGAGGAGCAGCTGGAGACGCTGAAGAGGCCAATGGACGCCCGCCTCCAGCGGTTCGGCTTTAGGCCTGGGGAGGGGCGGCCACCCGGGATAGCCTAGCAGGAGGGACGCAAATCATTATATTTTGAATTGAATTATTGGAATGGATCTTTATACATGGCCTCCCTCAAACCTTTCATGCGTGATAGGAAGATGAGTGGCGGTGGTTCGACCGGGTTGTTGGACGTAGATGCTGGGGATTGGGAGTCCGAGGTGTTGGGGGCTGAGGGTCCTGTGCTTGTGGATTTCTGGCATGACTATTGCAGCTGGTGTAAGGTGCTTGATCCGGTGTTGAGGGAGGTTGCGGGAGAGTTCTCGGGGCAGCTCAAGTTCGTTCGGCTGAATGTTCTCGCGTCGGATGAGAACAACCACGTCAGCCACCAATACGGAGTGATGGGGACGCCGACGCTCATCCTCTTCTGCAATGGTCGAGCCGTTCAGAGCTTGGTGGGCTTCCGCCCCAAGGAGAAGCTCAGAGGCGAGATCCAGGGCATGATCGAAACCTACGAGGACTGCTTCAAGCAGAGCACTCCACTAGAGAGCTGAGCATCAGCCCGCCCTCAGGCTTACAGTAGTTAGGTTCTTGATCTCGCCGGGATTGCAACTCCATTCTTCGTCTGTGATGAGTTCGACGGAGTTTCCGTCAGGATCCGTGAAATGATTGGATGGCGAGGATCGTCTCGTTTCAGTCTTGAGTAGGAGTTCAGCCGTTTATGCACAAGGACCAAACTGGGAAGACATTTAACCGATCAGTCCACAGTCCAGTCCCATGAAGTTCCTGATTGAGTTAAATCCCCCGGCGGAAGCTAAGAACGAGTTCGAGAAGAGCCCAGAGCTCCAGAGGAAGGTAGGAGAAGCATTGGAAAAGATGAGGCCTTTGGCGGCTTGGTTCACACTCAGGTATGGCTTCATCGTAGTAGAGGCCGAGTCGAACATGGACCTAGGCAGGAAGGTGGCTCCTCTCTTCCATCTATTCAAGACCGACATAAAGGTCTCACCGGCCTACTCAGCAGAAGAGTTTCCGCAGCTTGTTGCGGCCATAGGGGAAGAAGCGAAACACTACGAGTAGAGCAAACATCTGCTAGCCAAGGAAGGCGGCTCTCAGGCAGAAGGGCGCCGTTTCCGGGATCATAGGTTCCGCCACCTTTCCCATCTCGGGAAGCTGGTAGGATTGGACGAGAAGGCGGTTCTCGGACCTTGAGCAGGTCTACCTGGTTCCACGGTGACTGGCCTCAGAACAGTGACGATAGAAATAGGACTCCGTGCGTCGTTTAGGATGATACTCAATGACGCTCACCGCGCTGATCATGACCTTTGAGGACGACGGAACCGCCACAGCCAACGTACTAGCTGATCTCTCGGATGATGAGCTCTTGGCCTTGGTGGGGCGGAAGGTGAAGTTCTTTAGCGAGAGATACGGCGACTACCTCGGCGAGGTGGTGGGCACTGACGGCCCCTTCGTCGTAGTGGGGTTCGATCCTCCACCGAAGAGTGGCATGGGTCAGGGGAGCATGTTGGAGATCCTAGACTGAGTTCTTCCGACTGTCCAAGAGTTCTAAGAGGACAGAGACGTGAGACAACAGATTATCTTGATAGCCCCGAGCACCTAGTTGAATCTGGTGAATGGAATGTCGGTAACGGATCAGTTAAAGGAAGAACACAGGGTCATAGAAGGAATGCTTGATGTGCTGCGGTTCGCCTCCGATAGGCTTGAGAGAGGCGAGGAGGTTTCGATGGATGTCTTCCGGGAGGCCGTAGATT
>JBHIBK010000350.1:0-2446 GCA_046759065.1 Thermoplasmata archaeon
ACTGAAAGGCACGTCTTGGACCCACAAGAATCATATCCGAGTATGTGATGATGTGGGATGCCGAAGGATCCCAGTCCAGAAGTGATGATGAATGAGGGTCGCCTCGCTGTTCTCAGGCGGAAAGGATTCCACCTATGCGCTCTTCCTAGCGCAGCAAATGGGATGGACCGTTGAGGCTCTGGTGGCGATCATTCCAGAGAGAGACTCGATGATGTTCCACCATCCCAACATAGAACTGACCGAACTTCACTCGAAAGCCCTCGACATTCCATTGGAGAGGAAAGAAGTGGGATCCGAGGAGGAACTTGAAGCTCTGGAAGAGGTTCTCAGCCGTCTGGATGTCGACGGCCTCGTTGTCGGTGCGATAGCTTCCGATTACCAGCACACCAGAATAAACGGAATATGTCACAGAATCGGTCTGAGAACATACGCTCCCATTTGGAGGAGGTCTCAGGAAGCGGTTCTTAGAGATGAGGTGACGGCGGGCTTTGAAATCCTCGTGGTGGGCGTTTCTGCTGAGGGTCTGACCGAGGAGTGGCTTGGCAAAAGACTGGAGGGCAACGACCTAGAGGAGTTCATTTCCCTCAGCAAGAGGGCGCGCTTCAACGTATCCGGGGAAGGAGGAGAGTATGAAACTCTTGTCTTGGATGGGCCAAATTTCAGAAAAAGAATAGAGATAGAGGCGGGCACCACCGAGTTCGACGGAAAGACGGGCACATTTACTGTGCAAAAGGCGTCACTCAAGGACAAGACGAATCTTATTTAGGTGGACGTCAATATGACACGCAGGGCCACGCACATGAAACTGACGCAGACATTCACTCTCATACTGCTGCTCCTGCTAATAGCGGCACCCGGTTCACCTGCCATCAGCCCCGAAACGGAACCGAAGAGCCTTTCCCCCTTGCTGGAACCAGCCTCTACCGACCCGATTGATCCAAGGGATGGTTTTACAGACTATCATACGTACAGCGAAATGGTGACCGAGCTCAATCAGGTTGTGGCCGATCATTCCCCGATAGCATATCTCACTTCGTTAGGAAGCACCTATGAGGGAAGGGACATCTGGGCCATGAAGATATCCGACAATCCGCAAATCGAGGAGGACGAGCCGGAGGTCTACTTCAACTGCATGCACCACGCCAGGGAATGGCTGACGGCCGAGGTCTGCCTCTACATAGTCCAAACGCTCACGGACGGATTTGGAGTTAACACGACGATAACTGGCATCGTGAACGAGCGCCAGGTCTGGGTCGTTCCCATGGTGAACCCGGATGGGAGAACGTTTGACGGTGGTGATGACCCCACATCCTACGCGAACTGGAGGAAGAATCTATTCCCCAACGGTGACGGCACGTACGGAGTCGATTTGAACAGGAACTACGACCATATGTGGGGAGGCGCTGGGGCGAGCGATAGAACGTGGGCACAGAACTACAGAGGAACGGGGCCATTCTCCGAACTTGAGACGAGAAGCATCAGGGATTTCGTCAGGCAACACGACTTCGTCTTTTCGATCTCCTACCACTCCTATTCACAGCTCATTCTCTACCCGTGGGGGAATACTGTGAACACGACCGTGGATGATTTTCTCCTCTCGACCCTGGCGAATGAAATGTCCAGCCGGATCACGAACAAGGCGGGATCTAGCTTTCCAGGGTATACCCCCGAGAAGGCCAGCGAACTTTATTTGACGTCGGGGTCGGACGATGATTGGCTATATGCCGAGATGGGAATCTATCCATTCACGATCGAACTCTACCCACACCAGTGGGACATGAATCCGGCCATCTGGCCACCCTACAATGAATTTCACCCGAGAGAGGACAAGATACTTCCTGTTTGCGAGGACAACATAGGGGCGGCCCTTTTCCTCCTCGAGATAGCGGACAATCCCCTCCAAGTGATCAATCACGTGACTCTTTTGACGAACCAGACGAGCCTGACGATCCCAAAAGGCCAAGGGGGAGATTTCGATGTCACTGTGCTCAACGACGGAAAGGATACCAACGTCTACTCGGCAACGGCATCCCAGATACCCGGTTGGTTCGTCTCATTGGACAAGAATACAGTCGCCCTCGCGTCCGGTCAGGGTACTCAGGCGAACCTGAACGTTCAGGTCCCTCTGTGGGCGAACCCAGGGGAGTACTCTATCTGGGTGAACGCCACGTCCACCATCTATCCGGGAGTGTCCGATTCTCTCAGGCTAGAGGTCGTTGTCCCTCATACCCGCGATGTGGCTGCGGTACAGATCGGATACTTCAACCACAGAGAGACTTATCCCATGGGCAACTATTCTTTCACGTCGGTCATTGAGAACCTCGGCGATACTGCGGAGTTTCCGTTCGACACCTCCATGGAAATCAGGAGACTAGGCTCTCTGATACCTCAGACCGTGCTAACGGAGGGCGCGGAAGCCGTGAATTCGTCATGGACCGTAATCGAC
>JBHIBK010000351.1:0-2444 GCA_046759065.1 Thermoplasmata archaeon
TCGAACCCTTATGGCTTTCCCAACCTTTAGCTTTTGCCTGGGTGCTCTGCGGTCGGACGGCGAGAACCGTGCAGTCAGGACGAGGGTATAAATACGAAAGGCTGACAATAATACAGTCCACAACATCATGGGAAAGGGAACAAGCAGATGGCACGAGGAATAACAAAAGACAAGCGATATCGACGAGAAAGAACCATTTCGTTACGATATCGGGTGGCGCCCTTTCAAATCCTACGAAAGTTATTTATAACGATGGGTGACAATATTAACGAGCAAGTGAACGAGAAAGGGGAATAGCTTTGGCAATTTTGACAAAAACTAAGGACATAGGACTTGCTGGAACTCTGACTGTTGACGACCTTACGCGTGCCATCAAGAACTCCATTGACCGTAGCGGGATGAAGGAGACGGAGGCCAGGGCGATGGCCCAGCACGTGATGAACTTCTTCGGTTATAGCGAGAGGATAATTGATAACGTTCTCGAACCCGAGGACAGGGATGCCTTCTACATGCTCGAGGACTCGGGCCTCCTGACGACCGAGAGGGAGGAGACCACCCTCTACGACGGAAGGGAATGGAGGATCCACTATTGGCTCTTCCGGAAGGATAAGATCATGGCGCTTGTGAAGTCCGCCAAGGCCAAGGAAGTCATGGGGGGCCTGGAGCGGTCCGTCTATGACGAGGTTCCCGAGGATATCTGGGGGACCAGAGAAGAAACGCTGAGTGAGGAGTAGGGAGCCCTCCAGAAGTTTTGAGAGCACACATCATTTAGTGTGAGCGAGTTCATCTCTCTACGGCAAGAAGATCTGTTGTATTGCACCCCTGTATTTTCGCATAAGCTCCATCCCAATCGAATAGGGCAGCCACATCTTGCCATCTCTGTACCGATACACCTTGTCGTATCCCTCCATCTTTCTGATCGCTTCGGCCGCGACCTCATCCGAAATGTAGCACTCGTTCTCCACCTTCAAAGAGAAGTTCAGGGTCATGGGCAGTTTGAGCTGGAAATGTTCATCTTCGGGTAGGCAGTCCGCCAGTTTGTCCAGGACCTCTTTGTCAAAGACATGCTTCTGCCCCTCCCTGGAAAGGCAGTGGGGGCTATCCATCTTCAAAAGGGATTCGAGCGATTTTCTCCGCGTAACCAGTCCCTTGTGGACCGTCCTCATCTCATGCTCGAACCATTTCTTGAGACCCCCTGAATCTCTCTGCACGGGACAAAATAGCTGTGCTAGATATTAAAATGCTGAGGGTTACTCGGAGATGACCCTGGTGACCATGAACTTGTCATCGGCTCTCATCAAGGTCAGGTACCCTTGGTAGTGCTTGCACTTCCTCATCTTTATGCATCGGATCCTCAGCTGGACGTCCGTTTCACCGACCTCGTACTGCTTGAGGAGGAGTATCCCGTCCGCGAGGAAATCCTCTTCGAAGGAAACCAGCTGGTTCTTTCCGTAGGGTATCTCCGAAACCATGAGTACGGTAGCTCCAAGCTCCTTCAGGAAGCCGAAGAAATGGAACAGCTCCCTCCTGGGGTTGTCCAGCCTGAACAGCGAATACAAGGCGGCGAGGGAGTCTATCCCGATGATGTCGAACCCGCTCTCCTTCACCCTCTGTTTTATGTACTTGCTGAGGATATCGAACCAATCCTTCGCGACCTCTTCCTGCTTGTGCTCCAGTCGGATGGCGCCTACGTCAAGTATGTACAGGCTCTCCTCATCCATTTCTTTCATTCCCAGTTCTTTCATTGCGGACACAAGTTCGTCCCGCCCCTCTTCCAGAGAGATGAAGAGCCCTTTGGAGTCGTTGGCGGCGTTTCCGTGTATTATGCTGTACGCGAGCGAGGTCTTCATGGTGCCTGGCGTTCCGCATATCAGTACGAGTGAACCCTTGGGTATGCCTCCGTCCAGAAGTTCATCAAACCCCTCTACGTATGTCTCAATCTTATCTACGCTCATGCTGGACAAAAAACCGAGGTCTGGAATATTTAATTCAGTCGGTCTCATTATCAATTCTGCAAATGGCTTCTGGAGAGGGGCTGACATAAACTATATGGTCGTCATTCCGTATTCCGGGGCGTGGACGCTATTGTGGCAGTTCTGCAGGGCTTGTGGCTCATGATCCCCGCCTATGTGGCCAATCCCGCGGCAGTCCTCTTCGGAGGCGGGAAGCCGGTAGATGGCGGGGCGACCCACAGGGACGGCAGGAGGTATCTGGGCGATGGAAAGACGTGGAGGGGACTCGCAGGCGGCACTTTGTTCGGAATGGTCGTAGGTTTCATCCAAATGGGAATCAACTTGGGTGTGGACCACCCCGATTTCTCCTTCGGGGTCTTCCCCTTCTCGATCCTGGTCATCTTCCTACTCCCATTCGGAGCGCTTCTTGGGGACATGCTCGGTTCCTACATCAAAAGGAGAATGGGCATTGAGAGGGGACAGAAGGCTCCC
>JBHIBK010000352.1:0-2442 GCA_046759065.1 Thermoplasmata archaeon
CCCCATAAGGTAAGACAACTGACAGGCATCAGCGAGAAGGATCTCGCAGGGAGTCCTCCTGTCGCCGATGTCCTTCAGCGGCTGGATAGTTTCATTGGAGACCTCCCTGTTCTAGCCCACAACGCCGGATTCGACGTTGGATTCCTGAAGGCGAATGGTTACGAGATTAAGGGCTCGGTGCACGACACTCTGGCAATCGCAAGAGTAGTCCTCCCCAGAGCCAAAAACCACAAGCTGGGGACACTAATCAAGGGGTTTGATATCTGTTTGAAGGTCTCTCACAGAGCTGCAGCCGACGCCTCTGGTGTCGCCAGGCTGTTCCTTGCTCTTTGTGAGAAGATGAAGGCGTTGCGTCCGAATCTTCTCAACAGTATCAACCGCACGATCGGAGACTGCTCGTGGAGCGAGAAAGAGCTGTTTCTATCGGCGGAAAGGCTTGCCCTGAGATCTGGTCTCTTCTCAACTGACGCACCCCAATTCTCCTCAGACTATGAGAACAGATACAGGAACATCTTTGGAAGTGGGAAGGTTGAGCCGAAAGAGGAGAAGGAACTCCTGAACCAGGAAGTGATCGGGGAATACTTCGCGGAAGAAGGCCCCCTGGCCAGGAGTCTTTCTGCGTTCGAGCTGAGGCCCGAGCAGGTGAGTATGGCAGAAGCCTGTGCCAGGAGTTTCAATGAGGATGGCTTTCTTGTAGTTGAGGCTGGCACAGGAACGGGCAAATCAGTTGCTTACCTTCTGCCTGCAATACTGTGGTCTCTGATGAATGGAGATCGGATAATCGTCTCCACGAATACGAAGAACCTTCAGGACCAGCTGTTCAACAAGGACATACCATCTCTGTCCAGATGCATCCCCTTCGATTTCAAAGCGGTGCTTCTAAAAGGGAGGAACAACTACCTGTGTAGAACGAAGTGGGAGTCTCTGATTTCTGATCCCGGGGCGAACCTAAGTTGTGAGGAGAGGATCGGTGTGTTGCCACTCTTGGTGTGGCTCGCGGAGACGGATGCGGGCGAGTTCTCTGAGTGCACCGGATTTAAGAGCAGGGACCACCCCGGCGTATTCAATGCGGTATGCTGCGAGTGGAACTACTGCCTCAAGAGAAAATGTCCTTTCCATTCGCGGTGTTTCTTGAACAGAGTGAGGGATGAAGCGTCTGACGCGCACATCGTGGTTGTCAATCACGCTCTTCTGCTTTCAGACCTTGTGGCAGGAGGCACAGCGACAGGTGAGTACGGCAGGTTGATAATCGATGAAGCTCACCATCTTGAGGATGCGGCAACCGAGCACATGGGGAAGAAGGCGAGCTATGCGAGGATAGGGGCGATACTCGACTTGATTCACCCTGAGCGCGGATATGGCGGCGGCCTTCTCGGCAGAGTGGAAAGGCGCCTTGGACACAAAACGAGGGCCTCGCCGAATAGCATCAAGGGGCTGGAAAAGGCGACCTCCGAAGCGAGGCAATCGGCAAGGCGCTTCTTTGAAGCTCTGTATCGCATGACTAGAGATAAGACCGACTTCGGAAGAAGGAGATACATCGATGGCGATGAAACGATCGACGCGGTCCGGCCGGACGGCATGGAGCTTGCTGAGAATCTCAGACATCTGAAGGACGGCCTTGCAGGTCTTGCCTTATGGATCAAGGGCTCAGAGGGAGAGGCTCCGGGTACCTTTGAAGAGATTCTCGAGTCTCTTTCAGCGCGGGAGGTGGATCTGCTTGAGGCTTCCGCAGACCTCGAGTTCCTGGTCTCGGCCAGTGATGAGGGTCACTGTTACTGGACCGAGCTTTGGGGCAGGGATGCAAGTGAGGCGTGCGAGATGAGGTCTGCACCGATCGATGTCGGTCAGCCTCTCTGTGACATGCTCTATGAGAACCTGGATTCATGCATATTCACGTCTGCCGCCCTGTCCGTCGCCTCTTCATTCGACTTCTTCCTGGAAAGGAGCGGGTTGGCCAGGTTTTCACAGGAGAGGGTGAGAACTCTCCTTCTCGGGTCACCCTTCGATTTCTCCGAGCAATCCATGGCCGTCCTCACCATGTATTTTCCCTCCCCGCGGAGCGCTGGCTTCACGCGTGCAGCTGCAAGACTTATCGAGAAGATCATACTCGGGACGAATAGGGGAACACTCGTGCTACTGACCTCCTATGCGATGCTGAATGATCTTTCCTCAAGACTCTGCAGGAAACTCGAGGAGAACGGCATCACAGTTCTCGTGCAGGGGGAATCCGGATCGAGGACGAGGATTCTGGAGGAGTTCAAGGTAGACAGGAGCTCGGTGGTCTTCGGAACGAACAGCTTCTGGGAAGGGGTGGATGTGCCGGGCGAATCTCTCGAAATTGTGGTAATAGGAAAGCTCCCGTTCCCCGTGCCCGGTGAGCCGATCATAGAGTCGAGGATTGAAGCACTGGAGCGGCGTTCTCTCGATGCGTTTTCTTCATAC
>JBHIBK010000353.1:0-2440 GCA_046759065.1 Thermoplasmata archaeon
AATCCCAAAAAGGCATTTTCCTAACGCTCGAAATTAGCTTTTCCGTGACACCGGCAACGGATATTCTCACAGATGATAATATTGACATCATGACGATAACGAAGTGGACAATGGAGCGGCCTTGAATTTCACAAACGTTTATATATGAGAGTCTCCTACGGCGTATCGACTCTCTTGGGAGGGGAGATTGGAGATGAAACGGATAACTAGCATTGTGGTAGTTCTGGCCATTCTGGCTATGATCTTCGCCCTTCCGGCTGTATCTGCTAGGCCAGTTAGAGACAGTGTCGAAGTGGGGTACTTCCAGCCCATTCTGACACCTGACACTTGGGGCCCCGCCCCGCGAACTGGTAGACTTATGGTGGTTACTGATGGCCCCGTGACCAATGCAATGCTCGAAGAACTGGCAGCGTACGGCACGATTCATGGTGTAATCGAACGGTATAATATTGTAGCCGTCACTCCGCGTGGCCAGGTACCCGCATCAGCTATTGAAGGACTTCCTTTTGTGACCTTTGTTGAGATAGATCAGCCTCGATACCTGACAGATCTAGGCACCTGGGACCGCGACATCCTTGATGTGACAGATGTCGAGGAGACAGGAAGCTTCGGCGATCCGGATGAGCGCGAGGTTCAACAAACGGGTGATGGTGTACACGTCGCTGTCATCGACACTGGCCTTATCAAGAACTGGCGGAACTTCTTGGTAGAGGATAGGGTAGCCACCGATCTCGCCCGAGCCTTCATGGGTGGCGGCGCCGTTGCAGAGGACTTTGTGCCAGTAGACGAATTCCATACCTCAAACCCCGCAAATATGTGGGAACGGGATACGCACAGCCACGGTACTGCCGTCGCCTCGCACATCATCGGCTTCAAGATTGGGCTGTCTGTGGTGGACGGCGTGGCGCCAGGAGCCACCATCATCCCGCTTAAAGTGTTCCCCAATGGAGAGGCCTTCACTTTGAGTTCCCGAATTATTGCTGCCATCGCCTATGTTACCGATCTGAAGGACAGCGGTGCGATCGAGTCAGTAGTGATAAACATGAGCCTGGGCGGTGGAGCACCAGGAATCCTTGATAGGCTTGCCATCCAAGATGCAATCAAGGCCGGAGTGATTGTAGTGGCTTCAGCTGGCAATGGTGGTGAAAATGGCATGGGTTGGCCTGGGGCCTATCCGGAGGTAATCTCCGTAGGGGCTACTGGCTGGACTGAGCAGTTTCTGCCACCCCTGAACAGGAATTTCTGGCGGGCAAGCGATGTTGGCAACGATCCTGACGGGACGGGAGTCTCGGAAGAGGAGCAATCCTACGTGACCTTCTTCAGCAGTCGGGCAAGACCTGACCTAGGGACTGCCTTCGGCATAGAGCCACAAGAACTCGACGTCCTAGCTCCGGGACTCTGGACAGTCGCTCCCTGCATCATACAGGGGGTCGGTCGAGCCGGCTTCTGCTTCTGGGGCGGAACTAGCTTCTCCTCACCACTCACTGCCGGAGTGGCCGCGCTGATTCTTGAGAAGAATTCAGGCCTGTCACAAGGAGACGTGGAAAGCATCCTCAAGTCCAATGCCCTTGGTATGGATGGCATCGACAGCCGAATCGGCGTGTTCGAGCCCTTCATATTCGGGGGTTTCTATGATCCTTCATGGGACACAGACTGTAGTGGTCTAGCCTGTGATCCAGTCGGGGCTGGCCTAGTCCAGGCCGACGCGGCACTCGCGGCAGTTCCCTAGACACCCCCGCAGAGCAACTACGACCATCGCCGCTGCCGTTAGCCAGGTCAGCATGGTACTCCATCGCTTCCAGGCCTCCTCTAGTCGGCGATGACACTGTCTCCATGTCTTCCGACATAATAGTGCCGATTGGCGGTCAAGTATCCAATCTGAAACAGCCTTCACACATCAGCTTCAACCATCCAATGGCTGGCTAAGCCGCATTTCCTTCAGTCCTGGTCCACAATGCGCTCTTGTAGAGGGGCGCATCAGTGTTCCCCGGACCCAACGAACTTCCAATGGGAGAGACGCAGCGTTGCTCCAGCCCGCCGTCAATGCCTTCTTATAGACAGACCACCTGAAACCTACAGTGATGTATCGCCGTGTCCTAGTCTTCCTTCCAACCATCATGCTTGCCATGGCCGTGTTCAATAGCACCGCCCAGGAACCTCCTGGTTTCGAGACTCCAAACTATGGCCTGGATAACCGATGGGAATACATTGTCATAGGTCCTCTTGAAAGTTTGTCAGGTTTCAACAACACGACGGCATCTATCGAAGTCCAAGGATTGACCACCGCCACGGTCCTATCTGTTGAGGGCGCCAGGGCAACCCTCTCCTGGATCAGTGACCTCTCTCTGGAGGGCAGCCTCTCCTTTTCAATGGGGGAGGAGTTCATCAATGCCACCACAAGAGGAACCATAAGCGCGTCTCAAGAAGAGCGGTATGAGAT
>JBHIBK010000354.1:0-2439 GCA_046759065.1 Thermoplasmata archaeon
CAGACCGACCCCGTTCTCTACGAGGGTGACACTCTTCACCTCAAGCAGAAGTTGCCGCCGATCCTTCGACTCCAGGATGAAGTCCAGGCGGGAGGCGCCGACCGGGACCTCGGCACGGACCAGGGTCCAGCCTGCGAACTCTCCCAGGGCGCTGGTGCGGAGGGCCTTGGCGATGAGGCGGTTGGGAAGGGTCGTGTCTACCGAAACGAGGCCATCTCCGCTAGGGGTTTGGACCAGGACGACGGTCCAGCTCGTCTTGCGGGGTGTCCCCTGGGCGGGGCGGAGCCAGACGCGGCGGTTGGGAACAAGGAGCTCCTTCAGACGGCCTGGATCGGGAAGATGGGCCGGGACCGTCCTCCCGTCCTCGAGACGGGTGCGAACGAGGAAGCGGTTGGGACGGTCCACAAAGGAGGCCTGCGTGAGGGGACCGCGGATCGGGATGGAGGGTTGGGGTCTCCTTACCTTGCCGGTGGCCATGAAGTGTGGGGTTCTCCGATCCCTCTCGAGGGCGGGCCAGCAGAGGTCGGGGGTGCCAGGCACCGGTCTGCACCAGGCCCCCAACGGTGAGGCAGGGTCAGACAGGTATGATTCCCCTCACCCTGTCGAAGCACGCGACCTGCTAAGCAACTAGAGGTCGGCCAGCTTTTTCTTCGGCCACGCGTCCATGAGCTTCGCCTGCTCCCTGGCCAGCCGGCTCACTTCCGGATCGCCTCCGGCTTGCTCATGGAGGTCCGCCCAGGCGCGTACGGCGTCCCCGGCCACCTGGTCCTGACCGCGGATCAGGAACACCGGCTCATCAGGGGGAATGCGACGGATCAGCTCGGCGAGGTCGTTATAATCAGCTCGTGAGTGTCGCATGCTCTTCCTCCTGGACTTCCGACAGGAAGTGCCACTTCAGATTCTGCGGATCCTGCCCTCTCGATGTGAAGGGCAAGAGCAGAGCGAAGGCGCGACCGACCAACGCGGTCCATCGTAACGGTCCCTCCTTTGGGGAGGTCAGGGCAGGCCTGCAGAAGGGGACCTCAAGGATAATCCACGCTCCAAGTGCCGAGGGGGGCCGGGACTTCCAGTTCTAGCTGTTCTCCTTCGTCCCATTCAGCCGTCCGGCCGGGTGTGCCGATTTCCCAGGATACAACGTCTTCCGCATCGGGCCAGGTGATCAGAATCCCAAGATCTGGCCCTTCGTAGATGTGAGGAACACCCCTGCCACTGCGCCGGTCATGAGACAGGCCAGATTGGCAGCGAAGAGTGCTCTAAACCCCAGCCGTGCTAGATCTCGTGCTCGTTGAGGGACCAGTGCTGTCAGTCCTCCTATGAATATGGCCAGGGAGGCGATGTGCGCAAATCCGCAGAGGGCATAGGTTGTTATCACGATAGACCGGGGATTAGTCAGCGCTCCACTATCGATAGACTGAGCGAGATGCTGGTAACTTACGAGCTCCGTCACGATCGGTCTCTCACCCAGTAGCATGGCCACCCGCATGGCATCCTCCGCCGGCACCCCCATCAAGAGAGTAAAAGGGTAGAATCCAAGACCAAGGACTTTTTCCAAGGAGACCTCGACCTGGATGGATGCCAGCTCTCCGATCCAGCTAGCCAGCGTTGAAACCAACCAATCCACCATCGTGAGCAGGCCCAGGAATGCTAGAAGGAGCGCCACAATGCCGACCAGGAGCTTGACTCCTTCCATGGATCCCTTGATGATAGACTCCATCCAGGTGCTCGGTCCTTCATAATATACCGCCACCACCTGTCCCAGGGTCTTTGGTTCTTCCTCCTCGGGATAGAGCAACTTGGACATTATGATTGCGGCGGGAGCACTCAAGATGGATGCGGAGACCAGGTGTCCGGCGATGGAAGGAAACGTATGCGATAGGAAGCTGACATATATTGCCAGAACTGTTGATGCGATCGTTGCCATTCCGGCAGTCAAGATTGTACATAATTCTGACATCGTCATCTCTTTGATATATGGACGTATAGTAAAGACCGATTCAATGCCGACTGCAATATTGCTCGATGCGCACAAGGATTCAGCCCCGCTGGTCCGCATCAGTTTAGTGAAGATGTAACTAAAGGCTCTAATGACCTTCTGCATGAGTCCTATATGATAGAGTAGAGCCATCAAGCTCGAGAAGAAATCACCGCGGGCAGGGCCTGAAATGCCAGGATAAAACCTAGAGATTCTCCTCCATACGGTCCTGTGGTGTGGGGTGAGAGCGCAAGTCTTCCAAAGGTGAAGTACATGCCCGCCTGCGCAAAAGATAACACTTTAATAACGACATCATTGATCCGCTCGAATAAGAATAGTCCAACAGGTATGTGAAAGATGAACGTTGCGAATAGAAACTGGAGGCCTATACCCCAAATGATGACTCGCCAGTTGACATTCCGTCTGTCCCTGGAAAAAATCCAAGCCGTAAGTAGAATAGATATAAT
>JBHIBK010000355.1:0-2416 GCA_046759065.1 Thermoplasmata archaeon
GAGAGCCTTCCTGGAGTGCGGCGTCATTCCGAGGTCGCAATCTCTTCTTGATGAGATCCTGCAATCCCACCTCTCATTCCTCCTTTCACGGCTTCCGAACGATACCCCCCGTCCAGCAATCTCCCGAGAAAACCATCGACGAAGTCGATGCCCCTCATGTGACCGTCCCAATCTCTTAGGCTGTCCCCACGCTTCTCCTCGAGATCTCTGATAGTGGCTATCATCTCATCCCTAATTTCTGCAGTGTTCGCGCCCCGAATGACAGAGGCCAAGACCACGTACCGTCCGCTGCATAGGGAGATTTTCAACTCTCCGAACGCGAGCTCGTGTAACTCTCCCTCCTCCTCGCCCTCTCCTGCCCGAAAGGAATCCCGAACGAACTCTTGGACGGCACGGAACATCCCTGTTAGGATGTCTGGGTCTACCTGAGGCTTAAGCCTCGTCAGATGCCGCATGAGAAGACCGCCGCGATCAAGCAGAAAGAGATCCTCGATGACGGCGTCCCCCGACCCGCTCGAAGACGCCTCGATCTGGGCCTTCTGCGGCGCTTCGACTTTCCGCAGTGATTGTTTGAACATGAAGTAGGTTAGGACGGCAAGCCAGAGACCCTGAATCATGAAGAATCCGACCATAAGGATGGATATGGCTTGGCCCGTGTCCTGGCTCACCATAAAGGTCCCTCACGCCTTCTCCTCGGACAGGATGCGCTGGGCGCCGTTTCCTCCGCTCGCAACGAGCCCGGCGGGTCGCCTCCATCGCCCTTGGTCGGTGGTCCTTGACGGCAGGTTACGAGGTCGGTTCCAAGGGCCCATGGCGCCACATGGAAAGCCGGGAGCAAAGGAAGCGCTCGCATGGTCGGAAATCACCGAACAATCATTTCGGCCAGCTTCTGGAAGGCCTCTGGGACGTTCTCCCCACTCTTGGCGCTCGTGTAGCCGTACGGGGCCTTGTAGCTCGCTGCGACCTCTGCCAGATCGCTCTCTTCGAAGTCGATTCTCTCGGCGAGATCCACCTTGTTTGCCAGAATGTGGATGGGGATGTCCCCTGTGACCCTGTGAATGGCCCCGACCCATTCATGCAACTCCTCGAGGGTGTCCCTCCGCGTTACGTCGCAGACCCCCAGGGCGCCTCGCGCGCCCGTGAAGTAAGCCTCCTTTAGGAGTTCACGTAGGCTGCTTTGACCCATGATGTCCCATACGGCCAGGCTCACGTCGACCCAGCGTCCGTCTCCTTCCCGGACAACAATCTCCTTCTTGGAAACCTTGGCCCCAATGGTCGTAACATAGCGGTCGTCAAACTCCTGGTAGATGAATCGTCGGATGAGAGAGGTTTTGCCGACGCCCCCCTCCCCGACGAGGCAGAGCTTGACCTTTACCTCATCTCTGAGCGGCATCCTGACGCTCCGTAAACACACTTGCCCTCTCCGTCTGCAGATATAAGAATTCCATAGCCGTGATTATCCGTCACGATAGCGAATACTACCAGGATTTACCATTATTATACATAATACACATACAGATAGCTAGCGTACTCGCCTTCAGAAGGAAGCGACCGCGGGGAGGCAACGAGCACCTCCCCAATTCGCCAACGAGAGACTTTCTAAGGCGACTAGGCTTAACTTAAGACTTGTTGCTAGTTCAGTCCTAACTATGGTTCAGGTCATACCTAATGTGGTCTATCATTGACGGAGATGGTAACCTTAGCGAAGTCGTTATACAATCCTAATTGCAGTCCTAACGAAATGGACGGAGGCGTTGACGGGCCCCACGTTCGAAGGTCTGCCGGGACATTCCCATTGGCACCAGCATCGAGAGGGTCGAAGAGGGCAGGGAAGCATGACCGATAATGTCAGGAGTCCGTTGCGGGAGAGGCCTCTTTTTTGGCTGGCTGGAAGAGTTCTACCTCCGACTCACACACTCTCTTCCCCACGGGCTCCCGACATCCTCTGATATCGAGCGGCGACGGTGGTAGGCAATTTGGAAGGCTCGTACTTGCCAGGGTCTGCGGCTCCTGTTCGATATGAGGAGGGGGATGGGGCGAGCGGCTTGAAGGGCCTTCCCATCGCGGGCGACGCCTGCGGGAAATCACTCTTTCCCGTCAAGTTGGGTGACGGCGAAGTGGTGGCCCTGGCCTGCTCCCCTGGCTCGCTGCAGTGCTGGAAGCGTCTCCTGTCCATCGTACGAACCGCTCAGGAGATCTTGGGCGAGCACGGTAGCGGCGAAATCGTTGCGTGGTCGACGACGAACCCCCCCCCCCCCCGTCGTCCGCCACCCCTCCTCCGCATAAAGGGTTCGTGCCCGTCGTCGGACAGGGTCCTCCAGCCCGGCGGAGGGTGAGGGGCAAGTCCCTTCCGGGGAAGCGGAGGTCCGTCGTGCAGGGGTCCGACGGGGGCTCGGGATGAGAGCGCCGATCCTCC
>JBHIBK010000356.1:0-2412 GCA_046759065.1 Thermoplasmata archaeon
TCGACGGCGCCTTCACGGGGAGTCCGCAGTACGTTCCCGGATCGAGGAACTACCTCGCCAGCGTGGACCGGGATGTCGTGTACGTCTTCGGGGAGAACCTCCACGTGAACATCAGCTATTCCATCATCGGCGGAATGGGCACCCCGGTGTCTCTCGTCGGCAACATCTTTCACTTCTCCAGCCAGACGGGTAACTACTACGCCACAGTGACGAAGGACGATGTCCTCTACGTTCAGCTTCTCACGGGTCAGAACATCGCGCCCCTGTCCCCGGGCCAGTATCCCTCGGGGAACACCTATGTGTCCGGGACGGACGACGCGGGGCACGATATCTGGACCTGGATCGTGTACGGCACGCGAGCGGAGCTCATCGTTGGACTCCTAGCGGCGGTCTTCGCGGTGGGTCTCGGCGTGATCGTCGGGCTCGTCTCCGGCTACCTGGGGGGGAAAACGGATTCTGCCCTGATGCGCGTTGCCGACATCTTCCTGAGCCTCCCAGGCCTCGTAATCATCCTCCTAATGGCGGCCGTGCTGGGACCTTCCCTCTTCAACGTCATCTTCATCATCGGCATCCTGAGCTGGCCCGCCGTCTCGAGGGTCATCCGGGCCCAGACCCTCACGCTCAAGGAGAGGACTTACGTGGACGCGGCGCGGATCGCGGGGGCCTCGGACGCCTCCATCGTCTTCAAACAGATCGCCCCGAACGTCCTCCCCCTGGCCTTCCTCTACATGAGCTTCCTCGTGAGTGGTGCCATCATCGTCGAGGCCCTCCTGGCCTTCCTAGGGCTGGGGGACCCCACCCAGGTGACGTGGGGAATGACCCTGCAGTTTCTCCAGATCAGTGGCCATACCTTGACGGCGTGGTGGTGGTTGTTGCCCCCGGGCCTCGCCATCACCCTCCTCGCCCTTGCCTTCTACCTCATCGGGAGGGGCTTCGACGAAATCGTCAACCCAAGGTTGCGAAAGAGGTGAAGGGAACGGCGCTCATCGAGATCGAGGACCTCTCCCTTCACTACAAGGTGGAAGATGGTTGGGTCAGGGCCGTCGACGACGTCTCCATCAGCATCGAACGAGGACGGACCTACGGTCTCGTAGGCGAGTCTGGCTGTGGCAAGACCACGGTCGCATGGGCCATAACCCAGTTGCTCCCGCCAAACGCCCACATCCTGGGAGGCAGCGTGCTGTTCGACGAGACGGACCTCCTCGGTGCGTCCAGGAAGTCGGACGGGACCCTCGACGACTTCAATGAAGAGATCCGAAAGGTCCGCTGGAAGGAGATCTCGATGATCTTTCAGGGGGCGATGGATGCCCTCAATCCCGTCCAGACCGTGGGGAGTCAGATCGAGGAAGCCGTCCTGACCCACGAGGACGTTACGGACGAGGAGGCGCGCCAGAAGGGGCTCGAAGTTTTCGACATCGTGGGCATCCCGGAGGATCGGTATGACAGCTACCCGCACGAATACAGCGGAGGCATGCGTCAGCGCGCGATGATCGCCATGGCCCTGGTCCTCAATCCGAGCGTCCTGATTGCCGACGAGCCGACGACGGCCCTCGACGTCATCATGCAGGACAGAATCCTGGGGGAGATTAAAAAGCTCCAGGACAAATATAACATCGCCATGATCATCATTACCCACGACATCTCCGTCGTGGCGGAGACGTCAGACGAGATCTTCGTGATGTACGCAGGAAAGATCGTGGAGACCGGGAAGACCCGTGATGTCTTCAAGACGCCGTCACATCCCTATACAGAGGGGCTCCTAGGCTCCTTTCCCAGCATCACTGGGCCAAAGCGTCAGCTCGTGTCCATCCCCGGGAACCCGCCCGACCTCGTTTCGCCCCCCTCCGCGTGCCGATTTCACCCTCGGTGCCGTTATGCCAAGGACATCTGCAGGGAGGTGGAACCGGAGATGGTCACGCTGGCAACGGGGCAGCGGTCCGCGTGTCACTTCGCCGAGGAACTCTTCGGGAAGATGGGGGTCGCCAAATGATCGAGGACGAGTTCGTCGTTCAGGTGGAGGACCTGAAGAAATACTTCGCCCTACGGCAGGGTCTGCTGGCCGGTCTGAGAAACATCCCTCCCCTCCTCATCAAAGCCGTGGATGGGATTTCCTTCGGAATCCGCGAAGGGGAAATCCTCAGCCTCGCGGGAGAGTCAGGCTGCGGGAAGACCACCACCGCTAGACTGGTGACGCGGCTCGAGGACCCCACGGAGGGACAGATCTACTTCATGGGGAAGGACATCGCCCACCTGTCCGGTGGGGACCTCCGGGTCTTCCGCAAGAACATCCAGATGATCTTTCAGGATCCCTACGAATCCCTGAATCCCCGGTTGACGGTTCAGCAGGCCGTGCTAGCGCCCCTGACCAATCATGGAGTCGGGGACGGCTTCGAGGAGCGCATCGACATGGTC
>JBHIBK010000357.1:0-2411 GCA_046759065.1 Thermoplasmata archaeon
AGCCTCTACTCCCTGCCTTACCCGACTAACCAGGGTCTTCGCTTTCTCCAGGGAGACATACTGAGTGTACCGCTCCATAAAGGGACCTTCGACCTCATCATCAACTGCTCCTCCATCGAGCACGTCGGACTCGCGGGGAGGTACGGAGTCGGGGAGGGTCGACCGGAGGGGGACCTGGTGGCAATGGAGCGCATGCACGAGCTGATTATGCCCGGAGGAATCATGCTCCTCACCGTTCCGGTGGGGCAAGACGCAGTCTTTCCCCCATGGCATCGGGTATATGGAGAGGAGAGACTTCCACGCCTTCTCCATGGCTATGTGGTGGAGAGAGAGGCTTTCTGGACAAAGGACGAGAGCAATCGATGGCAGTGCTGCGACCGAGGGGTCGCGCTTGCAGTGCGTCCCCTCACCAACCCGCGCGATCCCGTTCAGTCGGTATATGCCCTTGGCTGTTTCGTTCTCCGGAAACCTGCGGAGCACATTGAGCCGCGCAAGGATTAGCCATGAGCAGGAATCCTAAGATCGCGAACAGGGAAGACACTCAGCCGACCCGCCGGGCACGTGTCGCCATTCAACAAATCTGCCACACCTCCTCTGACTGGTTCAAAAGGGCTAGGAAGATACAGGAACCGCCTTTCTCAGTTCGTCCTCGAGAGACGTCGCGAGACTCTCCCAAGTATAGGATGCAGCCAACGCTTGGCCTTGCGTAACTTGCTTGGCGAGCGAGACCGAGTCTTGGAACAGCGCGAAGGCCCTCCGAGCCGCTCTGCTCCCGCTTGAATCGACGATGGTGACCCCGCCGAAACCGCTCTGTACCTCCTTTATGGGCGTTGCTACAGCGACGACCCCCGCAGCCAAGTACTCGAGAAGCTTAATGGGAGAGGCATACTCTGCAATCCGAAGATCTGTTCGGAAAGGAATCAGGCCAATGTCGATGGAGGCAAGGGTCTGGCGAATCTCAGAGTGGGGGACGAATCCTTCATAGGAGTACCCGTCCGATGCCGACACCTGACTTAGTTCTGATTTCAACTTCTGAAGGACCTTCATTCCTGCTAAGCGCTCCGCGGACCCGAACACCCTCATCGAAGATGAAGGATCAAGTCCTTTCAAGGTCCGGTAAAAGTCCACTATGAAGTCGTGGTCAATCCAGAACTCCAGATTTCCCACCAGTCCCACCCGGAGGCCCCGAGACGCTACTTCGCAATTCGGAGACCACGTGGACGGAATCCCATCTCCCACCATGTCACGGGAAATGCCGTTGCCTATCACTATCATCGGCTTTGAACTGATGAGTTCCGGATACCGGTCTCTCAAGAAGTCCCCGATGGCCCGACCTGCCATGATCAGCCGGTCTGCGTGTTTAAGGTTAAATCGAAAGACCCTGTCGGCAATTGACCGCAGAATCTTCAGTCCCATCCCTTCACTGTGATACCGAAGGACGAAGTCCGGGTAGTAGTCAATGACATCGTAGACGATGGGCGTACCTGCCATTCTCGCCACAATGGCGCACACGGCTGAGGGGAGCAGGTTGGCGCTGAGCACTACATCGATCGAATCCTTCACGAGAATCTTTCGAATGAACCTACCGTAGGCCGCCGTCCTGGTTCCATAATGGAAAATCTCGTTCCCCCCGACCGTATCGGAGAGAGGGGACGCCCGCAGCTCATGCACCCTTCCTCCGTACGTCCGATGATGTGAGAGGGAGTTCTCCTGAGAGGTCGGGATTCGCAGGACGTGGACCTCGTGTCCTCGAGAGGCAAGAATTCGTGTCATGAACTTGTGTCGGGTTGGGATTTGGCTGAACCAATCTCCACTTGGAATCAGGAGCACCTTCATGTCCGCAGCCCCAACGTCTGCAGGAGGGATCGACAATGGGCCTCCCACGAATAATGCTGCGCCTTCTCCCAGGCGCTGGTACCCAGTCTGATAACCTCGTCGACATCCTCCAGTCGCATGAGCGCGTCCTTAAGCGTTTCGCCATTGTTCTCCTCGTAGGCCAGCCCATCCTTTCCCGGTTCAAAAACCTCCCAAGCTCCTGACGTACGCGTCATTACAATGGGCGTTCCGTGGGCCGCCGCCTCCAGCGCGCCCATTCCAAAGACCGCATCCGATGGCAGTACGAAGCCGCGGGCCCTGCTGTACAGGCGTTCCAGCTCATCTTCGGACGGATCCCGAACAATCGAGACCCGATCCCGGAGGGAGGTGTCTCGAATCAGTGCCTGTACGTCAGAGAGAAATTTCCCACTAGGCCAGTTCCCCACAAGCATAAGATGCAGGGAGAGATCCTCCATCCCGCTCAGGGCATCCAATAGGAAGCCGAGATTTCGATCGATGTCCCACCGAGTGGCTGCTATCACGTAGTCATCCCGGGATGTGCTCATGGTTGGCGCTGGGGTACAGCCAGGATAAAC
>JBHIBK010000358.1:0-2409 GCA_046759065.1 Thermoplasmata archaeon
TGCCGCTCATAGCCAAACCAAGCCCACCGGGAATGTCAGTTGTCGGTTGTAGGTTTTTCTATCATGGTCGAGTTCCTACCCACATGGACAATCATTCATATCTCAAAGCCTCGGCAGGGTCCAGTCTTGCTCCTTTCCGTGAAGGGTAAAGCGTTGCCAGGAAGCTCAGAAGAATCGCGATCCCATCGATCAGAACGATGTCCAGTGTTCGAACGGTGGAGGGTAGCTCATCGATATAGTAGACGTCTCCTGGAAGAAACTTGAACCGGAAAACCTCTTCCAAAAACTGAGTGATGGATTCGAGGTTGTAAGCGATGAGAAGGCCAAGAATCGTTCCCAAAGTCGTACCCGCCACCCCGATAATGAGACCCTCAAAGATGAAGATCTTCGTGATGCTTGAAGTGGTGGCCCCCATGGACTTGAGGATAGCGATATCCCGGGTCTTATCCATGACGACCATGATTAAGGTCGTCACAATCGCGAGAGCTGCCACGAAAACTATCAGGGTTAGGATAATGAACATGGCGATTCTCTCCATCCTCAAAGCCTTGAAAAAGTTTCTATTCATGGCCATCCAATCCGTAGTCCAAAAGGGAAATCCCAGAGTCCTCTCAATTCTAGAGGCAACCTCCCTGGCTTTGTAAACATCCTTCACCTTTGCCTCGATACCGGTGACCACATCCGGCATGCTGAAGAACCGTTGGGCGCTGGATATCGAGATGTACGCAAAGGACGTATCGTATTCGTAGTAGCCCGAGGCGAATATGCCCACTACCTTGAATCGTTCCCGTTTTGGAGCCATCCCCAAGGGGGTCATGGTTCCTAGAGGGGTCACTACATTGATCAGGTGTCCGATCGAGACCCCAAGAGTCTTCGATAGTTCGCTACCGATAATAATTCCGGGTGGCTCAGGGAATCTCAGTGCCTCGACAGAGCCGAGTCTTGTGTTCTCGACCAAGGATGTAACATCTCCAATACTGTCTGGGTCAATACCTCTAAGCACTGCTCCGGTGATGCCGATCTCCGACGTCAGCATGACTTGATTAAAGATAAATGGTGTAGCAGCCACCACCCCCTCAATCTTTCGGATTCGCTGCGTAATGGTCCGATAGTTCTCTAAGCCACCACTCCCATGCTGTCGAACCAGAACATGGGCGGTCATGCCGACGATTTTTGAAGTGATGTCGTTCTCAAAGCCTGTCATTACAGCCAAAACAACGATCAGGGCCATCACTCCAACTGCTACCCCAACGATCGACAGAAGGGTGATCACAGAGATAAAGAACTGCTTCCGCTTCGCCCTCAAGTGCCGGAGACTAATGAAGAGTTCGTAAGACATGGAATCCTCACTTTCAGGAATGGCTCTTCTCTGGACGAAGATGGGGGAAGAGAATGACATCTCTTATTGAAGGAACATCGGTAAGAATCATAACCAGCCGGTCAACACCGAGACCGAGGCCAGCTGTCGGTGGCATTCCGTATTCGAGGGCTCTTATGTAGTCCTCATCCATCAAGTGAGCCTCCTCATCGCCTGCCTCCCTTTCCTGAACCTGGAGACGAAATCGCTCCCTCTGCTCGAATGGGTCATTCAATTCCGAAAACCCGTTGACGATTTCTTTAGCCCCCATAAAGAGCTCAAACCGTTCGACTACGTCAGGATCCCTGTCATCTCTTCTTGATAGCGGGGAGACCTCGGTAGGGAAGCGCGTTATGAATGTGGGATGGATCAGGTGAGGTTCCACCAGATGATCCAGCATCCGAGTGATAACCTTTCCCAAACCCATTTTCTGGGTGACATTGCACCCCAGGCGCGTCGCATGCTCAAAGGCCTTTTCTCTGTCCTCGAGGACATCAGGATCGACCCCTCCGTGGCGAACAATCGCCTCTTTCACGGTGACTCTCTGCCAGGGCCTCACAAGATCGATCTCTTCACCCTGATACACCAGGCGCGTCCCCCCTGATATATCCTGACATACATGGCAGATCATCTCTTCGGTCAGATCCATAAGATCCTCATGAGTGGCATAACTCATGTAGAGTTCCAGCATGGTGAATTCGGGATTGTGTTGTGTAGAAATTCCCTCGTTTCGAAAGTTGCGGTTAATCTCATAGACCCTTTCGACTCCACCCACCACCAGCCGCTTAAGATAGAGCTCGGGAGCAACCCTGAGGAAAAGCTCCATGTCCAGTGCATTGTGATAGGTTCGGAATGGTCGAGCAGTCGCTCCTCCAGGGATGGGCTGCATCATCGGTGTCTCTACCTCAAGAAACTCCCGCGCACTCAGAAAGGACCGCAAGGCCTGGATGATCCGTGTTCTTTTAATGAAAACCTCCCTCACCTCCTGGTTGACGAGTAGATCCACGTAGCGCTGACGGTATCGCGTCTCCATATCTCTCAGCTTGTGGAAT
>JBHIBK010000359.1:0-2395 GCA_046759065.1 Thermoplasmata archaeon
CACCGATGCTAGGGCTCTGGTAGATGCGTCGGTGCCAATCCGTGAGCTCCACCCACAGAGGCCGACACGACTCAAGGTCCTCCGGTTTGTAGCACCGTATGGTTGCGACGGTGTCTGATTTCTTGTTCTTCACTGAGTGTCTCATGCTCGTCTCAGGCTTCCCTTCTTATGTAGCTTGTGGTCTCACCTAGAATAGAAAGGCGTTCCCGTTGATAGAAGCCCGGCTCTCTTCACGAACTCTCCTCCCGTGAACTCCACTCAAAGCACTTCTCGTACGTGAATCGGGTCTTCTCGAAGAGGTTCACGCAGCACTGGTCGCAGACCTCCCAGGAGTCCAAGTCCCGCACCCAGCTCTCCAGTTGTTCTTCGGTCACCAGTTTCGGGTCATCGACCATGCTCGCAAGTATCTTTGTCTCAAGGATGTCCGACGCCCAGAGTTGGTGCGCAAGATCATGTTCACTCGGATTTCCTTGGCAATGGCTCGTAGGTTCGGAACTGACACGCCGTATGCTCTCTTCGCTGTGATCCCGTACCTCGCCATGCCCTAAACCGCTTCGGGACTAGACAGGGATTCCAGCCTCTCTAGAACATCGTCGAACTCCATATCACTCACCTCTGCCGGAGGAGACTACCCAGCTCCCTGTTTAGTGCTTTTTCCCCATCTGCGTGAACTCCCTAGCAGAACAGCCCCCAAGAAGAAGGGGAGGAACCACGTGACGTATCCCCCGACGCCGAGATGGGTCTTCCAGAGGTGGATGACTAGGATCACAAGCGCCGTCAGTCCAAGAAGGGTGTGACGTGTCTTCTTGACGGGGTAGAAGTAGAGCCCGAGATAGAGGATCAAGGAAGCCGCCATTATCGGGAGCTTCACGATCCTCAGATCCGGGTATTGGCCCCAGATGCCCCAGATGCTCTGAAAGGAGCCAGGACCGCCCCCCTCCTGAAAGAGGACCGTGCTCCGAAGGAAGGTGGAAAGCCCCCCGGGTGACGCTAACACCGGAGACAGTATCAGCAGGTTGACCGCTACGAATGACCCTAAGAACACCCATCCCTTTCTGTTTGGCAGGAGGGAGTCCCCGCCGCTGTGGCGCGAGAGCCAAAGGGGAAAGTAGAGGGCGGGGAAGAACTCGGTCTCGGCTGCCAGAGCTAGGAGGCCTCCGCTGGCAATGGGTCTGCTTAGGTAGATGAAGGCCCACATGGAGAGAGCCGCCGGAAACACGTGGCTGACCTCACTCCCCCTCATCATGAACAGGGTGTAGGGGAGAACCACCCAGGCGAAGGAGAGGCTCCAACCTCGCCCCTCCCCGTATGAGTCTCCGAGCTTCTTCAGGCCGAACACCAAGAGCAGGCTGAAGGCTATGGTGAGGATCCGGGCGGCGGGGTTGTATTCAGCCCACTCACTCTCAGAGAACAGGCCTACGAGGGGAGCGAAGAGCATGTAGTGCAGGGGACCGTAGGTGTCCCCTCCCTCCAGCCTTCCGTAGGGCAGCTCACCCTTCAGCATCATCTCGCCGCCTATCGAGCCGAACCATCCGGAGTCGTCCACGCCACCGGTCAACGTGAGCCCGACGCCGTAAAGGAAGAAGAGTAGGGTGAAGGCCTTCATGACGCCGGTGGGGAAGTTGGGGCGTACTCCATCGGCACGTTTGCGAAGAAAGAGGACTAAAAAAAGGGTGAGGAACACGAAGGGAAGATACACGAGGACGACGCTGAGGTGGAGGTTTCGCCAGAAGTACAGTATGCCGGGCGCTAGGGAGAGCATTAGGAGAAGGCCCAGATTGCGGAGGCTGAGCTTCCGTCCGAAGTCCCAGAAGGCCAAGAGGAAGATGGATCCTCCGAAGAGGAAGAGAGCCGAGTCGCTGGCCCACGGGAACGGGAACCAGGGTTCCTCGCCCTCCTCACGCCCTTCACTCTCCCTGATGCCGACCTCCAACACATCTCCATCGCTGCTCACGGTGACGAAGGCCAGCCTTTCGTCATCTCGGAAGAGCTGAACCAGCCAGTATCCACCCTCTTCATGGAATTCGGCGGTGATTTCGACATCATCCGAGAAAACATCTCTAACCTCCTCCAGATCCAGAGCAATGTCTACGGCCTCTTCCAGGGATATCTCCCGTTGCCCCAAGGCCATTGGGAGAAGGAAGAGAGCAGCGACCACGAGGGCCGCCAAAGGGAGGTGCCTAGGCAGATTCGTAGACAAGCTGGAACCCTCAGCCATGCTTGTTTCAGCTCGAATTGGTTGAAGCTCCTCTTTATCTAGACACTGCATCATGATTCCTTCCATGAGCAAGTTGGATCTAAGGAAGGAGCTCAAGCAGTTCTACACGGCCAAGAAGAGGCCCGAGATCATAGACGTGCCCCCCGGGAACTTCCTCAGCATAGTCGGACGGGGTGA
>JBHIBK010000360.1:0-2395 GCA_046759065.1 Thermoplasmata archaeon
ACACTCTTCTGGCCGGCATCAGTGTTTGTTTTTCGGGTGTTTTCCATCGCGTCTGCCTTTCGATCTATCGTGTTGGCAGTGAGGAAAGTTTGCTGCGACTGCGGGGCGGCCCGTTAGCAATTGTCACTTCACCTCCACCGGCAACGACGCCTCCGGCTGACCGGCTGTGATGATCCACCGTGTTCCGTTCAACGTGCCGTGGTTGCCGTTGCCGGACAGGTCGCGTCGGGGCTCTTCGCTTCGATTCCGAGCTCGAGGATGTCCTCGATGTCCCTGTCCAGCGGCTCGTCCGTCAGCCTGTAGGCGGGGAACGTCGAACGCATCATCCCGCCGAGCTTCTCGTCTGCTTCGAAAACAGTGACCGAGTGACCGAGCCTTCTTAGATAGTAAGCGGCCGTCAGTCCGGCGGGCCCTGATCCCACGACCGCAACACTCTTTCCCGTATCCGGGCGGGTCGTCGCCCTGCTCTTCCACGAACCGTCGTCGTTCGCTGCCGCATATCGCTTGAGCTCGCAGATGGCGATGGACTCGGATACCTCTCCCCGCCTGCAGTTCTCCTCGCACGGGTGGAAGCACACCAAGCCAAGCGTTCGCGGGAAGGGCGCCTTCTCCCGCACGACGGCGGTCGCCTCTGCGTGCTTGCCCTCCTTTATGAGCCGGATGTACCGCGGGACATCCATTCCGACGGAGCAGTCCCTCTTGCATGGGACGAGATCCGTCTCGCGGGTGGCGAACTCGATTCCTTTGTCCGTGAGAGCGCCCGTCGGGCAGACCTCCACGCACGCACCGCAGAACTTGCAGCCCGACTCGGCCAGAGTCGGTGCCACTGTCCCGACGATGTAGTCCTCACCGTCGAATATGAATCCTAATGCCTTGATGCCGCGCAGGTCATTGCACGCCCTCACGCAGCGGGTGCAGTTGATGCAGACCTCGTTGTCGCGCACGATGAGCGGCTCCTGATCCTGACAGGAAAGGTTTCGAGGGACGTATCTGGGCGTGTCCTCTGCGATGCCGATGTGCTCCGCCACCCTCTGAAGCTCGCACCGCCCTAGCTCTGGGCAGCAGCGTTCCTCCCACGGCACGTTCATCGAGCACGGCTCTCGCGGGCAGCCTTCCACCTGCTCGCACGTCAGACAGACGTGTGGATGAGTAGCCAGTATCTTGCTGAGGTTCTTCCTCCGCTCCGTGATTACACGCTCAGTATCCGTTCGAACGACCATGCCTTCTTCGGCAGGAGCGTCGCACGCCTGAACGAGCTCCTCCTTTCCGTCGACCTTGACCAGGCACAGCCTGCAGCCCTCATACTCTTGCGGTGAGACGCACTCGAACTTCTCCTCCCCTCGATACACAACGTCAACAGACTTCCTACCTTCTTCGCCCCGGAGGGCCGGATGATGGCACAGCCTCGGGATGTAGACGTCCGTCCCGTCCGCCGCACGGAGAATGGACTCTCCGTCCTCTGCCGAGACCTCAACTTCATCGATCCGGAGGGTAACCATTCGAATTCCCTCAATCTACCAGGAATGCTCGATCGCGTCTTCCTTGCACGCCTCTATGCACGGCGGCGTGGCTTCCTTGTCCACGGGCTTGCACGGTGCGCACGTGTACTTGATCTTCCACCTCTCCTTCTCCGTCACTGCGGGCATGTCCTCGGCCTCGATGTCGAAGTCGTTGGGCACCATCTCCAGCACGTTGGCGGGGCACACTTTCACGCATTCCTCGCAGCTATTGCACTTGTCTGTATCTATCGTGATGAAATACTCGCCCGAACCGTCCTTGTATCCGTAGTTGGCCTTCATGCCTTCCCCTTCTCGACGAGAGTCTTTCCGAACAGCGCACCGCCGACCGCTCCCGCGATCTGGGTGTCCTTGTCCGTTTTGAGGGCCTCGATTGCGAGCTCCTTCTCTATCCTCTTGACAACGCCCTCATTCTTGGCGATTCCGCCCGTGATTGCGAACTCCTTCTCCACGCCCAGCCGCTCGAGAAGCGTGAACACGCGATGCGACATGGCTGCGCAGTAAGCGGCGATGACCTTGTTCTTAGGCCAGCCCTCTCGGAGGAGCTGGGACGCCTCCGCTTTCGCAAAGACGACGCATGTGCTGCTGACCTCTGGCGGTTCCTCGTCGATCTCGAAGGAGAGGCGACCGATGTCCTCAATGTGCACGCCCAGCAGGTCCGCGAAGACCTCCATTCCCCTTCCGGTGCCGGCGGCGCACTTGTCGTTCATCAGGAACGCAGTCACCTTGCCCCGCTTGTCGCATCGAATGGCCTTGCAGTCCTGCCCGCCCATGTCCAGGACGGTCCGCACGGATGGACCGTACATCCAGTTGGCGCCTCGGGCGTGGCATGCGATCTCCGTTATCGCCTTGTTCGCGAAGGGCACGTTCACTCTTCC
>JBHIBK010000361.1:0-2385 GCA_046759065.1 Thermoplasmata archaeon
CAACAGGTCGACCAGAGTGGCGTGGGAGTTCCGGGTCGGTTCCATTAACTACCTCTCTGCCATCAAGCACTAACGAAGCTGTACGGCGGCCACGGCCCGGTGAAACGAACCGAGAACCCGTCCATCCTGTCGATGCCCTCCAGCTCCTCTCCCAGGTCCGTGGATCTGTCCCTGTAGGCCAGGCAGGACAGATTCATGATCATCTGCCTGTCGTCGTCGGTCCTTTTAGTCTTTTCCACCCTCAGGTCGCAGATGTGCTTCTTGATTCGATAGTAGAAGTCGTTGAAGCACCGGTTCGCTTTGGTCTCCATCTCCCTTTTCAGGATGTTCTCGAGCTTTTGCTTGTACATGTAGGCGAGGCCTCTGGGCTTTGACCTCATCTCTTCCTCCAACCTGCTGATTTCCGGGTTCATTTCAGTGACCTCTCTAGCAATAACCTGGGGATCCCAAAAGACCTGCACTCCATACTCCGCCTTCCCCCTCACCGCCTCCATCTTGCGCTTGAGGCTTCGATAATCGGCCGCGAGCCAACTCTCCACGTTCGCTTGCGGGTCACCGCCTCCCTGACCCCGAACGATGGTATCGAAGCCAAGCGGCAACACCGTCCCCCACTTTTCCCAGGCCTTGTCGACGACACGCTGATGCGCCATCACCCAGCCCTTGACCACTTCCGCATCGGTCGACTGGTAGGGCTCAGCGGGGCAGTCATGCACCACTACACAGATGTCCTTATAGGGGATTGTGTAGACCTCCTGGCCATCGATCCCGATTGGCCCCAGACTCGCTTTCTCCCCGCTATCGGCCACACAGTAGAGATACCTACCCTCTACCTTGGTAGCGGCTTCGCCTTCCCGGGGCGGGATCAAGCGAATGTCGTCAGTGTGCTGCATGTCCCGGTCTTCCCTTTGCTACGGTTTCTTTCTGCCACTCCTCAGGGTTTATGAACTTGTCGATGACGTCGTCCACTAGGTCGTCCAGGCCGTCCCGCACCGATTTCACTGCCTCGGCGATGCCCTGCTCTTCCTTTATCTCGTCGATGGCGACATCCAGGTCCATGAGCGCCTGTCCTAGCCTTTCCATCTCTTCTTCAGTCAGGCTGCCCCCCTCCATGCGCTTGATGGCCTGAAGCTTGAGGGCGTCCTTGATTATCTCCACGAGGGCGACGACAAGCCCCAGCACACCATGCTTCAGGTTCTTCTCATCGATATCGACTACCACGGCTCCAGACCGGCTACTCTTTCCACAACATGAGTTCTAGGATGCCGTTCCGGTACAGTCTTTCCACCTTGCCTTTGGGCGCGTAAGGCAACACTATTTCCTTGCGATATTGGCGGGCCAGAGTATCGACCGATATGACCAATCGATCGCCAGTCAGATCCGCCTTAATGACCTTCTCCTCCACGCCCGGTAGTTCAACAACCGCCTTGAGGTGGGTCTCCTCGTCGAAGACATCCGCAGCAGGTTCCTCGACAGTGGGGACCTCCGACTCTGCCACGGGCGCCTGTCGCCTTCCCAGGGGAGGCCTCCTGGCCATGGGTCTTCCGGTAGGGCGGCTACGAAGCGAGGACATGGTGCCACCTACTTCGACCCGCTTCAGCGGCTCGCTCCTGAACCGGCTCTCGATCTCCGCATCGATAGCCTTCAGCCTCTCCCGGAAGGCTTCTGACTTTTCCAGACTCGCAATGATCCTGTCGAGGCCGGGGAACATGCCGCCCAGCCCCTGGAGTATGCTAGCAGCCGTCCCTCCAGACTCGCCGCCCCTCTCCTGCGCCTCCAGCCTCGCTAACTTCTCTTCGAGCTCTCTTATTCGTTCCTCTTGCTCAGCCATCTTCTTCCTTTCGTCGCCTCTCTTTCCGCCCGTTCGCGCCATTGCCTTCGCCCCCGTTCTTCGAGCTTCAAGCCACGTCTTAAGTCGCTGCCGCCGGGCTGGCGGGGACTACCCCTGCGCCGGTGCAACGCAAGCAATAGAGGTGCAGCCCATCGACACCGGCGCCGTCACAGACCGGGCACCTCTCTCTTGGCCGCCTGACGGTCCTTACCCCCTTGCCACCGCAGGCAAGGCAGGTAAGCCTCGTGAACGGCTGAATACCCGTTCCGTCGCAGGCGCGGCAGGCAACGTGAGGCTCGGCTACTCGAACGGTCCCCTTCCCTCCGCAGACACCGCAAGTCGACAGGTGGGACATTACGCCAAATGGATCTCGGCCTCGGCCCCGGCAAAAGGCGCATTTCACCCTTGCCCACCTCTCGGGAGGCCTGGCCCTCTCCGCAGTAGCTCTTCTTCGTCCTGCCATTTCTCTTAACCCTCCATGGTTCCGCCTGAACAGCGTCTAGCCGAGAGACCTCCTGAACAATCGCGCCGCTATCGAAAAGCCACTACCCCGCTAA
>JBHIBK010000362.1:0-2381 GCA_046759065.1 Thermoplasmata archaeon
TGAATCAAACCAGGCACGAGACATACTCGCAGAATCGGGCAAACCTTTAATGTGCCCTGACTGATGAAGAAGTGTGAGAGCAACCTGCGACTCTCGAAGAGCGGCACACTGGGCAATTCTAGGTCTTCTGACCGCATTTGTGTTTGCACAGGCGTTGCTTTGCTGGACTACCGTCGCAGAGAATCCGGTATCGCTGCAGGAAGAGCCCGCAGCACGCGGCTTTCAGACACAGTCTCGGAGCTGGTCGAACTCACTGTTCGAGAACTTCTACGGAGAACCTGAGATTAGGGACATCGAACTCGATTCGTCTTCGAATCTCTTGTTTCTCGCAACGACTTACGGACTCCTGATACACAATGTGTCCACAGGCACCAATGATCTCTTCACGATGGCAGATGGGCTGGCATCTCACTACGTGAACGCGCTAGCCTATGATTCACATAACAGCATACTGTTCCTTGGGACAGGAGAGGGCCTGGACATCTTGGATGTCGAACAGGGGACGTTCTCGCATCGAGATCTTTGGAACTGGTCGAGCGACAACAGGGTTCAGAGTCTGGCATACTATGACGAAGGGAACCGGTTGTTCATTGGACTTGGTCAGTCGCTGATCGAGTACGACAGGGGAACCGATTCGCTGGCAGTGCTGAGAGGGGACACGGGCGTTGGAACGATGGCCATCGACTCTCATCTGGGAAGGCTGTATTTCGGTCCTGTAGGTTTGAACATATACGATTTGACCAACGGGACCTTTGACGTAAGGAACACAACTCATGGTCTTCCGCAGGATGGCGTAACCTCTATAGACATGACGGCGGACGGCAAGACTGTCTTTGTCGGAAGTCACGGGGGAGGCTTCTCTATCTATGATGTCCTCACAGATTCATTCCAGACGGTCAACAGCACCGCTGGCCTGTCTCTCGATTATGTGTGGACGGTGCAAATCGATGAAGAAAGACACCGGCTCTATCTGGGCGTTGGAACTGACATCTACTTGGGTCTCGAGAGACACTGGTACGGTCTTGACATCTATGATCTTCAGAACGAGTCAATCACCAATGTGAACAAATCGAGCGGATTGTCAGGGAACGCAACACTCTCCATGAAGTTTGATGATCAACGAGGAAAGGTGTACATCGGTATCGCTCAGACGGTCGAGGATTTGACCGATCTGCCTGGCCTCAACGTATACGACCCATCTGACGGCTCAGTATACAGTGTTCGTCTCGGAGACGGACTGCCGACCACGAAGCCGTCCAGGATTGCCATTGACTACGAACGCGACACTGTGTATGTCGGATCGACGAGGGGGCTGGCCATAATGGACAGGAGCATTGGGACACTCGAAGTCAGAGACGTCACCGACGGCCTAGCAAGCAATCTGGTCCGTGGAATGTCGCTGGACTCACTGCGAGGACGCCTATATTTGGGTGGATATGAGGGTCTGAACATCTACAACCTCACAAGCGACACTTTCTCGTTGAGAAACACCTCCCTTGGACTCCCAAGTGATGTGGTCCAGTGCATCTTCGTGGATGAATCTAGCAGCTTGGTCTATGTCGGTACGCTTGATGGTCTCAGCATTTATGATTCTGTGACTGACAGCTTCACCAATCTTGACGTGTCCTCTTTTCCACGAGCGAGCGTGTGCCCGCTCGAAATGGACTATGCTGGAAGGCTTCTCTATGTGGGCACGGGGGGAGGACTCGGGATCTACAACACTTCCACAGGCGAAGTGGTCAACAAGTACGAGTACGATGGATTGTCATACAGTGCGATTCAGGATGTCAGAGTTGGACCCAACGGCATCGCCTACATTGCGACAGCGGACGGATTCAGCATCTACGACCCGGACTCCGATGCATTTGAGAGCATGTTCAGTTCAGACGGACTCGTCAACAACTTGACGTACGGAGTAGAAGTCCTCTATGAGTCAGGCCAAGTCGTTGTCAGTGCGTTCGGAGGATTCAACTTCTACGATATCAACACAGAGACTTTCTGCTGTCCGCTTCGCGACGTTGACGGTCTTCCCTCGCTTACGCCTTCGATTTTGGAAGTAGATCATGAAAACGGATATCTGTACATCAGCTCGGGCGGTGGTCTCACAAGGTTCGACCTCACTCATGTTGCCCCTCCCAAGCTCGTGACACCTTCCTCACCAGACTTCGACGGCAGTTTCCAGCTCACCTGGACGGAGATATGGAATGCGAATGAATATGCTCTGGAGCAAGCCAATTCCAGCTCGTTTGATTCTCCACAAATCGCGTACGCGGGTTCCAACATTTCCGTGCCGATTTCTGCCACTGCACACGGATTCTACTATTTCCGAGTGAAGGCTACGAACTGGTCACTTGGTGATAGCGATTGGAGCAACACCGTTG
>JBHIBK010000363.1:0-2364 GCA_046759065.1 Thermoplasmata archaeon
GGAGGGTTCGGTAGCTTGATAAGAAGACGCGCTTTCATAGGAGATGCCTGTCCAAAACCCTATAAGGCCCTCGAGGGATGCCTGGTCGAGCCTTCAACATAGATGCTACAGAGATCCGATTCAAGCGAAGCTAAGGGTCCTCATGTGGGGGTGGTTGTAGAGAGATCCTATATCTGGCTTCCGGGCCGCTCAATGCGAGATAGAATCTATTCAGCAAGCTCCTGCCTAGAATCGCATAATCTCCGTCCCACAGAGCGAATCGTACAGCGGGAAACTCTTGGTCCCATCCTTCCAGCCTAACCGCGGGATAATAGACGGGGGACTTGCGGGGGACGAGACCAACACCTGTCACGTTGCACTCACCCGCTTCGTGTAGGATGAGTTCCTCCGGTACATCAATGGGCATGAGGGAGATGGGACCCCCAGAATCTATGAGGCCCTCAATCGTCGTGCTAAGCTCATCTTCCATGTTGGGATGGTATATCTTAACCCGGACCACAGGAGCGAGGGTCCAGGGCCCATTGCCCCCTGAATATTGTCCTTCGAAGTCCCATGGCATTGTCGTCTTCACAGAGGTGTGGGTGAGTGGAACGTGGGAAGTTCTTCGCCCACAAAGCCAATGTAGATAGGCCGATATCCAAACCTCGCATAGACGCGCTCGGCTAGCGCTTGATCGTCTTCATCGGTGTCGACGACTTTCCCGCGGACTACTGCAACGTATTTCCCCTGCAGCGCCCGGTCTTGGATAAGTTCCGGCTTCACTCTCAGGAAGGCGTCTCTCTCACGTTCAAACTGTGCTCTTGTAAGTTGTCTGAAACGATGAGCAACGTCGACAGGGCCTAGTACCTGGATATGTTGGCTCTCCAGTAGTCTTCCAAAGCACATGGCAAGCGCCTGATGGCGGGACAGATCAAGTACCGGGAAACTCTGTAGCCGATTGGTGGTCTCAACCTCCATGAATCGCAAGACCAGTCCCCTTTCTGCCATCTCTCGATGGTAGGCCGGCCTAGGTCCTGTCGTAGGATGGAATGCCGCCCCGCCAATAAGGTCGATTACGCCCTCCATTCTGTGTTCAACGTGGGCGATTTCCTCCTCTTCAACCGACGCCGACTCTTTCTCTTCCACCCAAACCGGGAAGGTCGAGCCGCTGGTAGACTCGTTTCCGAGCGTTCTAACAGCCGCTTCGATTTTGCGCTCCATCATACCTCCAGTTCAGAGATGATTTTGCTTGCTATTTCTTCAACCCGCGAGGCAAATGTGCTAACGCTGCTGACATCGCTCTGACGATATACAATTCTGATAAAATAATACCGCGGGTTTGCAACGAGGGGCTCGACAGTAACGTGAATCCAGTCGGACACCTCGCTTAGAGGCTGATTGAGATCCTCGTCCTCGGCAGAATAAACGGACAACCGGAAGGGCTTGACGTCGGAACCGAGTATCGATGCTAAAGGGGCGGTGATTGGGTTCCAGTCATACTTCCTGAATGCTTCTAGCGGAGACTTGCTTCCAACTGCCCTGATTATGGCATTAAGTTCTGCCCATCTCACCTCGGACTTGAAAGTATCGCCAAGCAGGTCCCGAGACACGGAGAGTATATCATCGAACGCCGCCGCCACGCCATCAGGGATTTTGCCTTCGACAGTCAAGAAAGGACGCGTGGGTTCATAGTAGACACTGATCTCGTCTCTTTCCCACCTTATGGCAGGAGATTCTCGCCCGTCCGGAGAGACTCTGAGGACGTTTCTACCTTTCTCTGGCTCGTTGAATCCCTTCTCGACGAGCAATTGCCCGAGATCCTCATCGAGAAATGGGAAGGGTTGACGGAACGATAGCGTGGCTTTATCGAGTTCGAATATGAGTTTCATTGACGGAAATCGATTGTTCCTGCCCCTTATAAAGCCTTTAGTTGGGCATTATCAGTCGTGGTTTCGGGGTAAGACCATGGCCCCCCTCGAGAGAGTTGTGAGATATGGCCGAACAGCCTCGCCGCAAAGCGACTTGGGAAGCAGGAGATGTGCATTCAGTTCCAGGGCAACTTTCCAGCGACTAAGAGCTGTAGTGCTCTGACCGCTTGTCCTCCGTCGTTTGATGAGAGCAATATGAGGCAAGTGCTATGTGCCTTCACGCCTGAGGATCTGGTTATCGAATCTAAGAACTAGCCTAGCTCATACACCATGAGAACACCCTGAAACGATTGGCTCTTGAGCCAGCTTTCCTTACTTCTCTAGCTTAACCAAAACTTCTAATCATATAATAGCTATATCCTAGCGATGACTTTCCTCGATGGCTTCCGCCTCGAGCCTCTTCCCAGAAGATGGCAGGAGGAGGCCAACAACTGGCAGGACACCCATTTTCCAGAAC
>JBHIBK010000364.1:0-2363 GCA_046759065.1 Thermoplasmata archaeon
ACTCAGAGGGGAAAATATCATCATCCAATAATAAACCACCGATTCTACATCACCATGTCGTGCCAGCAGCGGCCTCTCCGCAAACTGATGCTTACCCGCCGTAGGATTCCTCGTTTTCGATGAGAACGACCCCTGCAAAAGGTGAATCCATTCGTCTCATATCCTCCCATTGGGAGCATTCCTTGTACCTTCATTCTTGCATGCTGGAGCTTCCGATCTGGCTGGTCCAGCTGGACAAAAGGTTTATATCAAAACCCTTCGTTAGACCTCCTTCAGAGGAAATCCATGGCTGGAACAAGAAAGTCGAATCCCAAGCTTCTCAAACTCATAGACCAATTGAAAAAGCACTCCTATGAGAACGAGGCCCCCATCTGGAAGGACATAGCAAAGAGACTGAGCAAGCCTCGAAGGAACTGGGCACAGGTTAATATCAGTAGGATTTCCAGATATGCCAAGAAAGGGGAAGTCATACTCGTTCCTGGCAAGCTTCTCGGTTCGGGTCAGATAGATGTGCCCGTTACGGTGGCTTCGTTTCACACTTCCGATGCAGCGAGAAGGAAAATCGTTGCCTCAGGTGGTTCTGTCCTCAGCATCGAGGAGCTTGTAGGCAAGAACCCAAAGGGAAGTGGCGTGAGAATAATGAGGTGACACATGGTAGTTGTTGATGCGACGGATTCGGTACTGGGTAGGCTTGCCAGTGTAGTCGCAAGGAGACTGCTCGAGGGTGAAGAGATTGTGGTCGTCAATGCCGAGAAAGCCATCATCTCAGGCAACAAGGTATCAAGCTTCAAGGAGTACAAGAAGATGAGGGAGATCGGAAGCCAGACATCTGGTCCATACTTCCCAAGGATGCCGGACAGGATCGTCACGAGAACGATTCGAGGAATGATTCCGTATCAGAAACCGAGGGGAAGAGCAGCGTTCAAGCGGCTGAGAGTCTACATAGGCGTTCCTGACGCATTCGCCGATACAGCGGTGGAGAGAATAGATGAGGCCATTGGGAGCCTCAAATGCGAATACACGAAGGTCGGGGACATCTCCAGAAAGCTCGGGGCGAAGTTCTAGGTGGGCTGATGAAAGTCGTTCAAACAAGCGGAAAGAGGAAGAAGGCCATTGCACGGGCGACGGTCAAGTCCGGGAAAGGACTCATTAGAATCAACAGAAGACCGATTGAGATTCTGAGTCCGGAACTTGCACGTCAGAAGATCCTCGAGCCAATCAAGATGGCGGGAGACAAGGCCAAGAGGATTAACATCGAGGTCAACGTGAAGGGCGGAGGTGTCATGGGTCAGGCAGATGCAACGCGAACCGCCATCGCTAGGGGTCTGGTCGCATATCTCGACAGCAAGGAACTTGAGTCCCTGTACAAAGAACGGGATAGGACTCTGCTCGCAAGCGATCCGAGGAGGAAAATGCCAAAGAAGCCCATGGGCAGAGGAGCCAGAAAGAAGAGGCAGAAATCGTATAGGTGATTGCGTGATAATTCCCGTAAGATGTTTCAGTTGCGGCAGGGTTGTAGCCTCCGATTGGGAGGAATATCAGAAGAGAATCACCATGGGCGAGGACCCAGAGGACGTCCTCAATTCTCTCGGAATGAGGCGCTATTGCTGTCGCAGAATGCTCCTCTCGAACGCCGACATCATCGATGATGTCCTCCCCTTCGGATAGATGCAAAGCCTTTTTGTCCTATGGTCCTATGCACTGTCAGGGCCCGTGGGGTAGCTTGGTATCCTTCCAGCTTGGGGTGCTGGTAACTCGAGTTCAAAGGGCTTTCGCTTTCGCGGGAGCCTGAAATTCTCGGCGGGCCCACTTCTCTTCCACAATGAACCTCTTGGCGACGATTCAGGCCATAAGCCTCGAGTGCTCCTTCATCATGCATCTGTCCATAACGACTTGAAGCCCCGCCTGTTTTGCCTTCTCCGCTGCTCTGACATTCACAATTCCTTCCTGCATCCAGACGACCTTGGCACGCTTTCTTATCGCACCATCCACTATTGGCTCAATGTGCTCCGCCCTGCGGAATATGTCCACCACATCAATCTCTTCGGGTATCGATTCGATATCGGGATAGCTCTTCATACCGTCGATTTCATCGTAGCTCGGGTTGACTGGGATGATTCTGTATCCGGCACGTGCGAGGTATTTTGCCACTTGATAGCTGGGTCGCTCAGGCTTGCCCGACATCCCAACCACGGCAATAGTCTTGGACCTCTCCAAAATGCCTCGAATCTCCTCAGACGTAAGCGAGAGCTCGTCCACCAATTCCTCCGCTCCTCCTTGAGCGATGACTACGAGCTATTTATGGGCTTCGAGGAGCCCCAAGACGGCCCTATATCTGGAATTTACTGGCGGGAAAATATAAA
>JBHIBK010000365.1:0-2343 GCA_046759065.1 Thermoplasmata archaeon
AGGCGATCTCCTCCCAGGTTATGTTATTCCACGCCACCTCGACTACTGGAAATCCAGGATAGAGGATCGCCAGGTCCTCGTGCATGTTGTTGACCTCGATGCCCATGCAGTTGCTGCCGTAGCATTTCAGATGGAGTTCGTTGCCCCAGACTACTGAGTTACCCCAGTGCTGGTTGAGAACAATGGCGGCGCCCATATCGAGCTCAATGTTGTTGAGGACGTTGAGCCGTACCGTGGAATTCGGGCCAACCCACATGTGTTGGCCATCCAGGGCTGTCCTAGCGTTGGTGTTCTCGAAAATGTTACCCTCGATAAAGGCAGGACCCCCCTGAAGATTCCAGGTGCCCCTATCAAATGCCCCTCCCACTATGGATATCGAAGGGGAAGAAATGACTTCCACCCTCCAATGATTTGAGTTCGTTGACTGGATCCCCCCGCCTTGGATGTCGAGGGCATCGTAAACGATGAGTTCGAATTCCCCCTCGAAGCTGGGATCAAAGACAATCACCATGTCCCTGAGAGTAAGCGGTGCGTTGACCACGATGTCCCCCGCTATCGTCAGTGCACCGTTCTCCCACGTCGTGTCATTGGTGATCGTGCACGTCCCACTGAACGTCTGATTCCCGAAGTTGCTCGTGTTCTCCGGGCAACCGGTATTTGCTTCGACAGTTCGGATGGATGGAAGACCGAGGGCTACAGAGATGAGGATCAGCACGACCAAGCCAGCACACGCGTGGCTCCCTGCGGCCCGTTTCTTCATGATTTCAAGTTCCGTTCCTGCGGCGGGTGGAGTGTACGGGATCTGGTACTTGACCGCTTCCTATGCAGCACGAAACTCCTGTGCCATCAACAGACCGACTCCTGTCTTCCCCCGCGGCAGAGAGTCTCGGTTGCGGTATATTAATGGTTTTGTGACGCAGTTGATTACCGGAAATGTCAAGAATTCATGGTAGATTTCCCGCGGTGTCTGGAGGGTCTCGCAACACGGCCCCGTTTGCTCCCGATACGCACGATCCCGCGGTTCGCATGGCGCCTCATCTATGCTGCAGCGCGCGAGTCAGGCCGGCGTGTCCCCATCTCCGAAGCCCAGGTGAAAGACACGTCTAAGTAAGAGGATCTCCCTAGCTAAGGCGGGTCAACGCGTAAAACCTGATGCCCGGCAGGGGAGACTAATGGCAGTACTCGTTACTGGTGGTTGTGGTTTCATCGGCAGCCATCTGTCCGAAGGGCTGCTGGAGCGCGGGCATGAAGTCAGAGTGATCGGACTCCGGTGCGACCGACAGAACATGAGGTCGTTTCAGGATGACGTTTCCTTCACAAAAGTAGACGTTAGGAACTACGAACATGTTTCCAACATTGTGGATGACGACATCGAGGCCATCTACCATCTTGCCTCGCTCATAAACGTTGACGAATCCAGGGAGACTCCCATGGAGTTCCTGCAGACTAACGTTGTTGGTACTGTCAACCTCCTGGAATGCGCCAGAATCATGCAGGTTCCCCAGTTCATCTACATGAGTTCCTGCGAGGTGTACGGGAACATACCGAAGGGGAAGGCGAACGAGAAGCATCCGACAGAGCCACGATCCCCGTACGCGGCTAGCAAGTTCGCTGCAGAGCGGTACATCCTCTCGTACGCCCACACTTACTCCGGGGAGCCCACCGTCAAAATCGTGAGGGGCTTCAACCAATACGGCCCTCGACAGAACTCGGGATCCAGGGGGGCCGTGATTGCGAAGTTTGCGAAGGCGCTACTCGGCGACGAGGGCGTCACGATTTACGGTCGAGGGGATCAGACCCGGGATTACGTCTTCGTGAAGGATACGGTGGACGCACTCGTTCGGGTGTTAGAGGCGAAGATCCCATCCGGGGAAATCATAAACGTTGCCACGGGCAGGGACAGGGCGATACGCGACATAGCCTGGGCTATGTGTGAACACCTGGACATCGACCCAGAGGAACGGGTATCCTTCATTGAGGAGAGGCCCGGGGAGATCATCCGCAGCTGTGGTGACTGGACGAGGGCACGTCAGGTCCTGGGATGGAAGCCTCGAACGGAGTTCGAAGACGGACTTGAACAAACCCTTGCGTGGTTCAAGCAAGAATCTGCCACGTAGTCTGACAATGCTCCCTCTCTCTCCAGAGTACTTCTCTCGGAGTCGCTCCACGGCAGGAAGGTGACAGAGACGTCAGAGGCGCGAGCGCGGAACGCAATTCCGGCAACCTACAACTTTCACGGTCTCTTCGCCCTCCAGGTCGCTCACCGAGGTCTCAATGTCTTGATGCGAAAGGAGCTGGGCGTGTTTCTCGATGAAGTTGATTCCGTGGACCTGCGAATCGAGG
>JBHIBK010000366.1:0-2342 GCA_046759065.1 Thermoplasmata archaeon
GGTTCCGGCAGATTTCCTCAGCCACCTCAGGAATTCATCAAAGGTTGGGAAAGGAGGCCACGCACGCGGTTTTCCCTCTCGACGGTGAATCCTCCTTCGGAGGAACGCGCGACTCGTGTACCGGCCTGCCAGCTCTTGGAGAATCGCCTCGGTGGAGGTACCCCCCTTCCGAAGCCGGCGGGCCGTTCTCGCCGCCTCGATCTTCCACCTCAGCACCATTTCTTTGAAGGTAAGGTAGTACGCGGCCGCATTGGCGAGGAACCTCTTTCGGTGATTGTATTCGAAGCTGACCGTGGAAAAGAACCGGATTAGATTCGCGCTGTTGCTTCTGACCAGAATCCGGAAACGGTAGGATTTGTCAGGACTATTCGGAACGGGGTCCACGATCTCGGAAATCGGGGAAACCTCAACCCGGAAATCCTGGATGAGGCTAGCAATCTGTTCGGCGACACGTCTTCCGGTATGTCGGAAGCCCTTTCTCTTCGCGAGAGAAATTGCTGGGCAAAAGAAGCTGTACGGGCGAATCTTAGGGGTAGAGGGGGCACTCATTTCCGCACCAAACAGAGATGCAAGGAACAGACGCTTCTGCCAGAGCGGCAGTTCAAATAGCCACTCTGGGAGTTCGAAGTCTTGTTCCGCCTTATTCCCTGTAGGGAGGCCGAGGGCTTGGAGGAGCGACAACAATGAGCTTGACCTTATCTTGAAGGACTCCTCAATATTCGTGAAGGTGTTCGTTCGGCCTTTGACCTCAAGACTGAAATGACGCTCCCTTCGGTAAACCTTGGAGGGGGTGAAGCCCACGCGTTTGACGTCTTGTCGAATATCCTCAAGATCCTCAGCTGATCCATAGCACCAAATCTGGCTCCCCCCGCCCCCCCATCCTGCGGAACCGTCACCTAGGATGAAGCCTAGAAGCTTCAGAAGATATGGAAACTCTGGATTCCGTGCGCTCAAAGGTAGGAGGCCTCTCTCCTTGAGTCGCGGGATTATCTGAGCTTGGCGGGGGGGCGATAGAAGACGGCGGAGCGTCTCCTCTGTGACGAGATCAGTCTTGGGGGGCTCTTCATAGTCAACCCCTCGAAAGGGGTAGACTGCTATTGGAAGATCGCCCACCTCCTTTAGAGGTTTCATGCCCGCGGGGGTGAGAAAGGGGTGTTCTGCTGTGGCTGTGATTTCCACACCTGTCTGGGTGCGGACTCGATAGGCAGTGGATGCCTTGAACCGCATAAAGGCGGCAACATCTGTGGAGGTCGTCTTGTGACCAGGATTGACACACAATAGCCGTTCGTGGGTCCAACGATCCTCGAACTCCGAAATGGGCAGGCGATAACCGTGTGAGGTTATGACATGAGAGTCACTAGCGAGACAGTTGACGTCGTAGCCCACGCCGCCGGGAGAAAGAACACCATCCTCTGCGTCGAAAGCCGCAACACCTCCGATAGGGAACCCGTATCCCCAATGGATGTCCGGCATCGCCATGGAGGCTTTCTGAATGCCAGGCATCGTAGCGACATTGGCGACCTGCTCCGGAGCAAAGTCCTTCACAACGTTCTGAATGAGCTTGGCATCGGCGTAAATGACTCCAGGAGCCCGCATCTCGTCCTTGTAGGACTGGGGAATCCTGTAACGATACTCGTCTAGCTTCTCCAGAGGGCCTGTCCACTCTCTCCCCATGTCTGCTCCGTGTGCAACAAGGCCAGTATCCTAATAATCGTTTTCCGGGGGAGGTAGGTGAATGACTCATGCCCAGATGGAGCGGTCCCTTAAACCCGTTCGCGGCAATGTTTGAGGCTAAACCATGGCGCACCGCTTCGGATTCCCTCGGCATATCTCCCGTACCCTCAACCGAAGGGTTCTGGCATTCGTCACGAAGTCGGGCTTCAACTCGCTTATCACACTGGAGACGCAGGGCCGCAAGACGGGTCGGTCCCATCGCGTGGTCCTCCCCGTTTACCTCGTGAGCTCCCATCGGATGTTTGTCGTTTCGAGTTATGGCCGACGGTCCGATTGGTTGAGGAACGTCCTGGCATCTCCGAACGTCCGCATTACCCGCGGCGGCCAGACCCAACGCGGATCGGCGCGACCCATCACCTGGGAGGAGTTGCGTCGTGGCACAAGGAATGTGACGACGGACCTCCCATGGGCCCTTCGCTGCCTCGCTCCCTTGGTGAAGACCACCTTCCTCGTTCGGGCCCGCATCTCAGGAACCGTGGTTGAGATTACGGCGTAAGGCATCTCAGGAACGCGTGCTAAGCGAGGGGCACGTGGCCGGTCCCGCTGTCCAACCACGCCCAGCGAACCCCCCTCCGGTAACCCAGTTTGTCGTAGAGTGCGATGGCAGC
>JBHIBK010000367.1:0-2339 GCA_046759065.1 Thermoplasmata archaeon
ATAAGCAAGCTGGCGGACGGCTCCATCGTACTCGTCCTCGCAAGGGCGGATAAGGCGAAGGGCATAACGGACACGCCCGTCTGGATCAAGGGCTTCGGGTGGAACTCCGACACGCCATGGCTCGAGGGCAGGGATTGGGCCCGCGCGAGGTACGCGGAGGATGCCGCCAAGATGGCGTACAAGATGGCGGGAATCGAGAATCCGACGAATGAGGTTGGCTTTGCAGAGGTCGATGACAAGTTCTCATACAAGGAGCTGCAGCACCTGGAGGCAATCGGTCTGGCGGGTAAAGGTCAGGCGGGAAGCGACCTCGAGAGTGGCAGGTTCAATGCCGATGGACAGCTGCCCATCAACGTTTCTGGCGGCTCGTTGGGATGCGGGAACCTCATCGAGGCGTCCGGGCTCCACAGGGCGCTGGAAGTAGTGCTACAGCTCAGGGGCGATGCGGAAGGAATGCAGCTGGATGCTGAGAGAGGCTTGGCTCAGTCCTGGAGGGGTGTGCCGACCGCCTCAGGAGCAGTCGCGATATTCGAGAGGTGATGTGATGAGGAAAGTTGCAGTTCTCGGCGGCGGGATGACGATCTTCAGGAGAAGGCTTCAGGAGACCGGGAAGGAGATGAGCTATGAGGCCTCCAAAATGGCTCTGGAAGAGGCGGGCCTTGAGCTCAAGGACGTGGATTCTGTTGTCCTGGGCTCGGCCCCGGACGCCTTCGACGGCATACACATGAAGGGCGAGAACCTGCTCGACGGGGCGGGGGCGGCGGGCAAGCCGTACATGAGGGTCTTCGTCGGCGGCGGGACCGCTGTCTTCACGCCGATCGCGGGTTGGTGGCACGTTGCATCCGGTCTCGCGGACGTCTGCCTGGTCGTGGCGGAGGAGAAGATGTCGAGCGTCTTCCCTCATCCGCAGTCGGCCTTCGGGCACATATGGGACCCGATACTCGACCGCCCGCTCAAGCCCAACCTTGTATGGATCTTCGCCATGGAGATGAACAGATACATGACGGTCCACAATATCAAGAAGGAGGACATCGCCCGGGTCGCGGTCAAGAACAAGAGGAACGCTCTGGACCATCCGTGCGCTCAGCTGGCGGCTGACCTGACGGTGGACGACGTGCTCAACTCGGAGGTCCTGGCCTGGCCCGTTCAGAGGCTGGACATCAGTCCACCCAGCGATGGGGCGTCCGCCATGATTCTCGCATCGGAGGATGTCGCTAGGAAGCTCACCGACGACATCGTCTACCTTGCAGGGGCGGGATGGTGCATAGACAGCACGATGTGGACGGACAGGGACCTGTACTTCCCTGAGTACGTGGCGGGAGCCGCCAAGATGGCGTACAAGATGGCGAAGATCGAGAACCCGCCCAAGGAAATCGATGTGGCCGAGCCTTACGATCCGTTCGACTACAAGGAATTGCATCACATGGAAGGGCTACTCCTCTGCGACAAGGGCCAGGCTCCTGTGCTCACGCGGGAAGGAGTCACGCAACGTGACGGAGACCTCCCGGTGTGCCCGTCCGGCGGGCTTCTCGGTGTGGGAAACCCGATCGCGGCCACCATGGGGATAAAGGCCTGCGAGATATACTGGCAGCTCGCGGGAAAGGCGGGCAAGCGGCAGGTTCCGAACGACCCGCAGACGGCGATTTGCCAGGCGTGGGGTGACCTCATGCAGTATGGCAGCGTGCTCATAATGAGGAGGGGATAGTGTGGTGAAACCAGAGAATCCCAAGGGAGTGGAGCTGTCCTCGAAGCAGCTCAAGGAAGGAGACGTGATAACGAACGAGTGGAATCCAAGAGTCAGGTATGCCTGGGCGACGGGCGAGGCGATCTCCCGGTTCCTCGAGGAGCTCAAGAGCGGGAAGCTCATCGCACGCAGGTGCGACTCATGCGACAGGATACTCTTCCCGCCAAGGATGTTCTGCGAGGAGTGCTTCAAGCCGACGACGGAATGGGTGCACATCAAGGACACGGGCAAGATAGAGACGTACTCCATCTCCTACTTGGACAGGGACGCGAGGAGGATCAAGGACCCCATATTCGTGGGCGTGGTCTCGATAGACGGCGCGTCCGAGAAGATGGGCATAATGCACTACTTCGATGAGACGACGAAGGAAGAGATACACATCGGCATGCCGGTCAAGGCCGTCTGGAAGCCGCCCGAGGAGCGGGAGGGGGCGATCACGGACATCAAGTACTTCCGACCGCTCAAGGAGGGAGAGGAATGAGCTTCACGCACTGGCACGGGGACATGGAGGCGCAGTACATCTACACCGCTGGAATCGCTGGTGAGCGCTTCTTCCGCGAGCTCAAGGACAACGGCAAGCTCGTGGGGACGCGCT
>JBHIBK010000368.1:0-2338 GCA_046759065.1 Thermoplasmata archaeon
AAACTGTTGAATAGATATTGGTTAGCTCTATTAGAAGCTTTTGGTCACTCCATTCCCATAGGCGGGTGGTCTTCTGGCCAGACCATCCATTAATCTGCGAAAAGGAGCGGAACGGGCGGGAACGGAATCGGAGAAGGGTCGAGCGGAACTCGGAGTAATCAAAGACCGAGCTTCCTCAAGAGGTTGTCGCCCCTCTTTGGCGGGAGCTCTCTTCGGGTTATGACGGAAACAAGGTCGTTCGCAGCCCTTCTCCCCATTGCCCCTCTGAGGCGGAGGACGAAGCCCTCCAGTTCCTTGATGGTGCGGCAGTCTTGAGCGGGAAGGACTCCCATCTTCTTCGTCAATGACCGTCCGAGTGTCCCTTCGACCGCCGCCACCAGTGAGGCGGAGACCGTCTCGATCTCACCCTTGGTGACCGTGGACTTCTCCTCGTATACATAGACGCCTCGTTTGACCTTCTGAATGTAGCCGCGAGATGCGAGGCGACTCGCAATCGTTGCAGCGATCTTCGCGTCGAAGCCCAAATCCAAAGATATCTCTGACAACTCGACGGGATGGTTCGCCCTTTCGATCAGATAGTCGAGTATGGAGTCCGTCTTGGACTGCTTTCTCGCGGTTCTCATTCCTCACTCACCGATGCGATTACATTTGCCAGAGGCTCGGGAGGTATCATTAGATAGCCGCGCGTCCTTCCGATCTTTATCTGGATTTCGGCCTCTCGCGACCTGGACATGTGTATCTCAGGGTTTAGCCTATCGCTTTCCAGCTTCTTCATGAGGAACCTCCTGAACTGCCTCAGCCTCTTCCTGTTCCTGCTCTCGACGTTGGATACCTCGTCCGTGGGGAAGTACCGTTTGTACCTGCCATCGATGACCGGAACTATCATGCCGAGCCTCTCCAGGGTCGCAAGGCCAGCGCGGACTTTGCTTCTTCCTCCTCCCAACGCGTCTGTCAGATTCTCGATCGTGGAACCCTGGCGCTCGAGAACGGTCCTGAAGATGTGGTTGACGTTCTTGTTCCCCATCCAGTAGAAGACTTCGATCGCCTTGTCGCCCGAGATCATCTCTGTGGGGTAGTACACGATCTTCCCACTCACCTCCTTGCTCTTGACATATCCGCTGCGGATCAGCTTCTCAAGATGCCATCTCACAGTGGGGTTGCTGAGACTGAGGCCACTCGCGATTCGCTTCTGGTGGCTGCACGGGAAGTCGCAGAGGAACTGGAATATCTTCTGGCGGTTTGGGTTCATGAGAACAGAAACAGGTCTCTTCCTCTCCTCAGTTCTCTCCTCTACCCCTTCGCCCACGATTTGCTTCAGGGCCTCTCCCATCTTCTTAGGCATCCCTTATCACAACCGAAGCTCGTATTCCTGCAGAATCAGCTGAATGAGTCTTTCCGGATCGATGTCCCATGAGTCCTCTTTGAGGAGCGTGTCCACGGTGCGATAGATATTCGCGAGAGCCTTCCCCGAAAGCTCGGATGTCTTCTCCTGAGGGATCTTGCCCATGATCTCTTCTATCGTCCGTCGAGCCCTTTCTGCGTCCTTGGCCTTCTTCGATGTGTCCTCCAATCCCAGGACATAAAGACCCACGCCTTTCATGATGCCATAAGGATGCCAGGCACGACTGTGCTTGCTGCTCCTGCATTTCAGTATCTTCAGGTCCCGCTTCTCCGGCGACTCGTGACTCTTGTATCTTAGGTGGATGACATTGTCGGCCAGATACATGGGTATTATTATTTCTGGACCCGAGAGGTCGCCCATCACTCCGTGTTCTTCCAGTGTGCAAAGGACAGTTCCTATCTTTCTCGTCTCTCTGAGGAGGAATGAAACGAGCTCCCTCTGGCCGTACTTGTCCTCCACAGACCAAAGGACTGGAGTGAGCGGGTCTATGACTATCCTGGCCCTGTGGCCGGCCCATTCATCAACGAACTCAGCCAGCTCCTTCTGGATGAACTTGGAGAACTGCTTCCCGCCAGCGTCCACGAAGACCATCTGCTCAATCTCCAAGTAGTCCTCAATGTCCTCCCAGCCCATGAGCCTAGATTCCTGAACGATCTGGGCGGGAGCCTCATCCAAGGTAATGAAGACCGCATCCTCACCTGACTCCAGTCCTCTTCTCAGAAACTGAGTGGCAAATGTCGTCTTACCGGCACCCGATGATCCTATCACGACCGTTGTGGTGTTCTGATTGACCCCTCCGTCCATGAGTGGATTCAGTCCGTAGATCCCGCTTCTAATCTTCCTCATTCGGGGAATTCATCATGGTTCGCCGATAAAAAGCTTTCTTGTCTTTTCGTCAATCCCCAAGGTCAAGCACATCCTGGCCAGAGAATCCAG
>JBHIBK010000369.1:0-2335 GCA_046759065.1 Thermoplasmata archaeon
GGATACTCTGCATAGTAGCTGACATTCCAGTCCAAGAGAGAAGGTGTTTCATTCCTGTCCGTTGAGAGTACACCCCTGAGCTTGATTCGGGGATAGATGACGGGATTTATTAAGCTCATCAACGAGATGGGGCTATCGCTGGAGCGCAGTCCAGAGACGATTGGAGTGCCGAACTCATCGAGCACATCCACGGTGATGTTGGTGCCACTGGGCTCGGTCGAGTTGAAACTCAGCGTTCCCCAGCTGGTCAGATTCTGGGGTTCAGTCAGAACGGAGGTCACGTTCCCGTCAGGATAGCCGTACGCTCTGAGAACCAGCGTGTCTGTGTAGCCCTCGGATACACCTCCGAAATCAACACCGATGGCGCCCACTCCGAATTCCGTCAGCTTGAATCTCCCTGGGGGAATGGTTGTGGACCCGTTGCCCACGGTGGAGCCTAGGTCGTCCCTCAGCTCAAAAAACAAGACCCTTGTGCTTGAGTCGTAGCTTATCGTTGCGTGAAGCAGCCTGTTGAATTGGCTGTCATAGATGATGTTCATGGGTTCGTGTCTCGTTCCAGATCCATCCCAGAAGAGAAGCGAATGCCTGTCGTTCGAGGGTGCTCCTCCGTAGAGAAGGAATACGAGTGAGTTGTTCGTCGGACCGAAATGTGATGTAGTCCGGTAGGAATCGTGATACTTCAGGATGAGCGGGTAGACCTCAGCATAGGGTTCCGCCATGGTGTACAAGTACTCCACTTCCGCCTGAAAGTCGTATCTGTCAGTGACCTCAAAGGGTATCCTTTTGACCAGTCTCTCGAACGTGTCTGCGGGGTCAGACCTGTCTGAGTGCCACATGATCGTTTCGTTGACCGAATCCCATCGGAACTCCGTAAGGGGCTGATTGTCCACGAGCTGATAACCCGCGAAATTCTCGAAGGTCTCAAACAAGATGAGGGAGGTTCCAGTCAGTGCGACACTTCCATTCTGAATTGATGTATTAATCGATTCGGCAACCATCGAATCGTCCTCGAAGGTATCCGACCAGTACTGCAGTGCGTCCTGTCCATGGGAGGCGCTTGCGTTCAGCTCCACGATATCTCCTTCATAGGCCATCTGGTCAGGTCCTGCATTGGCATCGACTGATGGATTCATAACGATGATCCTGCGACTCGCAATGTTATTCGACTCGTTCGATTCGGCAACAAAATCCATGCGGTCAACTACTGCGAATATGTCATGGACACCAAGCAACGAGGCGGTCCAATTCGTGGAAGCAACCCTGCATCCACAAAGGGGAAACTGAACATCGATATGCTCTTCGATCAGATTGGCATCGTCGATTGCATCGAGGTAGAATGCGACAGAGGCGGAGGTTGCCAGCTCTGTGAGAGTGGGTGAGGCCGAGAATATCCGATAGTTTGTGCTCATTCCTGCGTACCACATTCTCTTTGGAACGGAGCCATTGAAGAGGATGAACGGGTCATCGACTCTCATGCCTTCTTGCGGGTCAGGGCCCACATCCAAGACCAATCCCCTCTTTTGCCAAACAACGCCATCCAAAGAAACTGCACTGAGGATCCGAAACCCCCCAGGCTGCCGTCCGACATACAACATGGTATAGCCGCATGAGTTGTACCAGACGAATGGCCAGCCCGTTCCCGTCTCGTCGTAGTCTCCGGGCGACCCTGTGTCCAGAACGACACCATGCTTCGTCCAGTTCACCCCGTCTGGAGACGTTGCATAGTGGATTCGATCCGTGTTGGAGCCGTCCGTTCCTGTGAACCACATCTTGTACAAGCCCGACTCGTTGAGCACGACGGGACTCCTGACCATCCTCTCATCCTTCGACCCTGCCGGACCCACGTCCAGCACCAGACCATGCTTAGTCCATGTCGTTCCGTCGTTGGACGTTGCATAGAATATTCTGTACACGCCACCCCAAGAAATTGGGTAGTCGGCACCTGAGTACCACATCTTGTAGACATTTCCCTCCTTTATCACATACTGGAGGCAGACCTTTTGGTCATCGAGCTGCCCGGGAGATCCCACGTCTAGCACGACGCCCTGTTTTGTCCAAGTGGAGCCGTCTGGAGACGTAGCGTAGAAGATTTTGTATACCTGCCCCAGTCCTGTCGCACCGCCGTACCACATTTTGTACGTTGCATTCTCATATATGACTCTGGGGGACACCATGTGGGCGTCATCATCCCCGCCTCCGCCCAGTGGGATGTTCACACCCTCCTTGGTCCAGTCGACGGACCATTCGTCTCCTGCTCTGGTTACTTCTGCTTGAATTCCTACACTGTCATTGAGGTAGACCGCATACGAGGGAGAAAACGAAATGTCGTCGTCTG
>JBHIBK010000370.1:0-2328 GCA_046759065.1 Thermoplasmata archaeon
ATTGAAGTGCGCCCTTCTGCCCCTCAAAGTCGTGAAGCTAGGAGTCTACGAATACCTGGGCGCGCACAACAAGGATCCCGGGAAAGATTAGCGCCAAACCTCTAAGGCCACCACTTCAAGCGACCCCCCGACCGCACCGTCCTCCCGGGACAACGTCCTCAAGAGAACCGTCTTCGTCTACAGCAAAGACGGGACGCTGAGCCGCGACCTTTGCGAGGGCACAGACTCCGTCCACACCCGATACACCGAGACCCTGCGACGAGGTAACTGCTTTTATAGGGGGGTTTTGATCATGGTATGACGATTTGGCGCGAAGCTAAGGCTAGTTGTGTAAATGTTGCCCTCTCTTCTTCACGTTTGTTGCTGGAGACAGAGATCTCGTCCTATGGCTGAGAAACCATCGGCCACAGACACGGTTAACGTATCACAGGTGGCAGTACTAACATGAGGCGCACAGCGGTGGTAGCGGCTTTCCTTTGTCTCTTGGCCGCTGTCGTCATGGGCGAGCATATCGTCACTGCCGATGTCGAAGGTGATGCACCCAACTACGGGTTTGAAGTCTTGTCCAGCATCGACCACCAGGGGGCCTGGGGCATCTGGCTCCACAAGAACCACCTTTACGTGGGTAATTTCGACTCGGAGTGTCCAGGGAGCGGGTTTGGCATCGACACATATGATGTCTCCGACCCAGCGAACCCTGTCAGAGTTTCCCACCTGCCAAGCCCCTCGGATGTGGCCTGGACGCGGCATGTCAGAGTCGGGACCCTGGCCTCCGAGCACTTTAGGGGAGAGGTGGCAGTGGTCCCGGTTGAGTGTGACCGCGGAGGCAATTTGTATCCCGGTACAGGTAGAGCTCTCATGGTCTGGGACGTTACGGATCCCGCCGACCCCCGGCTGCTCTCCACCTGGGGCGACCCGGACTTCGCTCTGGGCTGGCACGGCGCCCACACGATCGAGTTTCATCCCCCCTATGTCTACCTCTCCATGTGGAGCGATGGGCTGGCCATAATCGACATCTCAGATCCGAGGAACCCAGAGGAGTTGCAGCGGATGAACTTCGGCGGCTTCGTTCACTTCTCCTACGCGTCTGATGACGGAACCAGGCTCTATGTGTCCGACGCAGGGGCGGGGCTCGTCATACTGGATGTGACGGAGCCAGGCAACGCCACGGTGATCGGGTGGCATCTTCAGACGTTCCCGGGCTCGGCCTTCAGCGCCTCAGGCGAGGACGGAACGTGGGTGGTCTCGACCTCCCATGGAGAATGCCCGTCGCGTCCCGCTCTCATCCTTGACACTGCAGATGAGACAGATCCGAAGCTCGCTGCGTCCATCCGGATAGAAGCCATGGATAGGCCGTGCCCGAACCCATCGGGTGCAACCCCCCTAGAGATACAGATCCGGGGAAACCTCGTCTTCATAACCTGGACGGGAGCCGGCCTACAGGTCTTCAACGTCTCAAACCCCTATGCACCCACGGAGTTCTCCAAGTGGAGCCCACCGACGGGGGAACTCTCAGGTATCAACCCCGGACCGAAGGGTCTCTTCGTCGAAGGAGATTTGATCTTCGTTTCGTCTGCCATGAAACGGGTTCACATCCTTCGGTTTGACACGATGGATGTGGCCTTCGATGTGGAGACGTCGACGCCCGGATCCCTCACGGCAAGGATTGTGCTCACATACACCTCGGATGGATCCCCTGTTAGGGGAGCCTCGGTGACGATAGGGGACTCCGATGCCGTGGAGGAGGACCCAGGTTTCTACAAGGTCGTCCTCGGCACCCTCTCCCCCCTCTTCGACCTGCAATTGGAGGTCTCCGTTACCGGATTCCCGGAAGCATCCATGTCCTCCGGTGGACTCCACCTAGGCAATGCCATTTTGATCGCTGTTCTCCTCACAGTAGGCATCGTGACCGCCGTTTTCTTCGCGAAGAGGCGGAGAAGCTGACTTTCCATGAATGCAACAGAGATGGACGCGAACTGAGAGCCGACTGAGATAGGTATGGGCTTGACGATGGGGTGGAGCTACTCCTACTACCGAGCTCACGATGGCCCTCCGCAACCTCTGCGAGGGCACCGACCGCATCTAGCCCATCCCACATACGCCCAGAGCCTCTGACTTGAGGAGGCAAGGAGACAGAAACCTGCCCTGTACCATCACGTAACCATAGAAGAGTTATCATTATTCATGTCTTACGTAGGCTGGGCACCTCGACAAGGTGCTTGATCGAAATGGGCAAGACTATGGCTGAGAGAATATTGAGCGAAAAGTCCGGACAGGACGCCTACGCCGGCGACATCGTCATAGCGGATGTCGACCTCGTCTTCGCCC
>JBHIBK010000371.1:0-2320 GCA_046759065.1 Thermoplasmata archaeon
GCCGATGCGCCTTGCCAGCTGGACGTATCTGTTAGACCTCCTCAAGTTGCCCCGGAGGGCCTCCTTCTCGGCCTGCTGGAACAAAATCAGAATCCGCTCCCGCGCGATTCTCCTCTCGAGACCCTTCTTCCTCCTCCTTGCCATGCTCGACTAAGGATGAAGACTTACTAGCAAATATGATTTAGCCTATGAGGTATTACTAGCCATGATGAAATCGAGGGTGGGAAAGATATTCCGATACGCCGAGAAGGACCTAGACTGCATAGCGTTGATGAACGGAACCGAACCGCTGCTCGACATGACCTTCTTCTACGTCACCGGCTTCACATCAGGAATCTTCGAGGGGAGCGGCGTCTTTCTGTATCCAGATAGGTCGATAAGGCTGGTAACATCGCTTCTTGAGCGGGAGAGCGCAAGGAGAGCGGACTTCCCCGTGAGGATATTCAAGAGCAACGACGAGAAGGAAAAGATGCTCAAAACCTCCCTGCGTGGTTGCAAGAGAATCGGCGTGAACTCGGCAGAACTCACCCATCGGAACTATATGCTCCTAAAGAAACTAACACCCAAAGGTGAGCTTGTGGATGTCTCCCAGGCGGTGATGAAAGCCAGAGTCGTGAAGGATCGAAAGGAAGTTGGAACCATAAGGCGAGCGTGCAAGATATCATCTGACGTCGCCCAGGAGATCATCCCCTACATTGATGTTGGAGTCAAGGAGTTTGAACTAGCGGCGAGGATAAACTTCATGATGCAGAAGAAAGGCGCCTCCAAGCCCGCCTTCGAGACGATACCCGCCGCAGGGCCCAACTCGGCAGAGGCGCATTACACGGCCGCAAACAGGACTCTTCAAGAGAAAGACTTGATACTCCTCGACTTCGGTGCTCGCTATAGGAAATATGTCTCCGATCTGACACGGACCTATGTCCTGAGAAAGGCAAAGAAGAAGCAGAAAGAGATGCATGAGATTGTGTTGAGGGCCCAGAAAGTTGCGTTGCGAAGAATCAAACCAGGGGTCACCGCCGCATCGGTTCACAAGGCCGCGGCCAGGGTGATTGATAGGACCAAGTACAAGGGGAGGTTCACTCATGGCTTGGGTCACAGCATAGGCCTGTCCGTCCACGATGGAATGGGCCTCGGTCCCTTCTCAGATTTCAAGCTCGCCAAGGGGATGGTCTTCACGGTCGAACCCGGGATATATGTCCGCGGATATGGCGGTGTCAGAATAGAGGACAACGTCGTCGTGACAAAGGATGGATGTGAGGTTCTCACGAGCGCCAAGCGGGACCTGATAGAAATCTAGGCTCGGTAATCCCTGACGACTACTGGTGGGAAGTTCCCCGCCTCGATATCCCTGATTATCCGGTCCACAGTCGCCTTTGCCAAGCTCACCTGCTCGTTGCTCAACCACCCCTTCTTCACGGCCGTTTCGAACTCCTCTTTGTCGAGAATCTCATATCGCAGGTCTGGGAGAACGAAGACATCCATGTAGAGGTCAACTATCTCGTACCCGCCTTCGAAGCGGGAAGGCTTGGTGTTGATGTTACAGTAGTACCCAGTGAAGTTCCCGCTCATGTCTCGAATCTTCATGATTTCCAGCGGGGGATCGAAGAACTCGAACATGACCGCCTCATAGCCATTCGCGAGGACCTCCTTCCCTCCTATCACGAGAGGCTCCTTCAAGTCGAAGAAAGTGAACCTGCTTATGACGAGATCGTCTGCGTCCTGAACCAACTCTTGTTCGTAAACGACCTCATCGCCGTGCGGCCTTACCATCCTCAGAAGCACGAACCGCAAAGGCGGCCTTGGAAATAATAATCTTTTGACCGAGGTCGACGAACTAGCTCTCCTTCCTTCGCCTCTTGAGGATCAATGCCACTACGATCAGGGCGATGGTCATGAGGACGACCGCCGCGAGAAGGATGAGATAGCTCAGGTAATCGCTCTCTTGCTGATCCTCAACCTGCGGGTGGCTGTGAGGGTCTCTGGGATTCGTACCGCTTTGGTATTCCTCCAAGCTCGTGAACCCGTCCCCATCGAAATCCTCATCGGCATCGGATGGGTCCTTCGGGTCGAGAGCGTTGAAGTGCTCCCAGCCGTCCGGCATCACATCTCCATCGGTGTCGTTGGATAGTGGGTCCGTGCCAAGACTGTCCTCAGTCTCATCCGACAAGTCGTCGTTGTCATCATCCAAGTCGCTGAAGTCAGGCTCCCCATCACCGTCCGTATCTACAGTGCTTCCCTCATAGATCTCGACATGAGAGAGGTTCATGTCAACCCTCCCCTGATTGGCAAAAACAAGAGTTGGGTGCGTCACCCAAACCAA
>JBHIBK010000372.1:0-2307 GCA_046759065.1 Thermoplasmata archaeon
GCTTCAACCACAGATTCCTGAAGCTTGCGAGGGAAATAAACAACAGCATGCCAGACTACACCGTGCAGAAGGTCATAATGGGACTAAATGAGGCGGGCATGTCTGTCAAGGGTGCAAGTATCGCCATTCTCGGGCTGGCCTACAAGGGGGGAATTGATGACACCCGCGAAAGCCCCGCATTTCGCATCATAGCCCAGCTCGAAGATTTGGGTGCTGATCTGACGATATTTGACCCTTACGTCCTACACAGATCGACAGTCAAGGAGCTTGACAAAGCACTTGAAAGGAAGGATTGCATCGTGGTGGTCACGGACCATCCGACCTTCAGGGATATCTCCGCAGAGGTCCTGAAGGAGAAGGTCGTCAAGGCGGTAGTCGACGGGAGAAACATTCTGGACAAGGAAAGAATTGAAAGGGGGGGAATGGTCTACAAGGGAATTGGGAGGTAAGGGTGTCGGGACAGTATTCAAGCCGATCTCGTGGCCGTCTAGGGTCCTAAGCATCAGGTTCTTGGCCAGCTTCGTCCCTATCTCACAATACAGCCGGACTCTTTCTCATAGGTCGATACGCGGAACTAAAGCTGAGGCTGTTCAAGGACCTCCCTGAAGACCTCCAGATGCCCTCTTGCACTCCTGTCCCAAGTGAACTCATTTGCCCTCTTGATGCCCTTCTCCCTGAGGGCCTGGTAAAGGTCATCATCTTGAGTCAGGAGAAGCATTGCCTGACGGATGGCATCAATGGACTCAGGGTCCACCAGTAGGGCCGCGTCTCCAGCCACCTCAGCGCAGGCGGTTGTATTGGAGGTGATCACAGGGCAACCGGAGGCCATTGCTTCCAAGATGGGCATGCCGAAGGATTCACGAAGTGAAGGAAAGACTAGCGCTGAAGCTCCTCGGTATAGCGAAGCCATGTGCTGTCCGTCCAGGGTCTCGGTGATAGTCTCCACGCCGGGTTGCCCTATTCGGACGCCGCCGGGCATTATCACCTTCAACGGGGCTTCCATCCCTTCGTACGCCTTCAGCACTCGCCGTAGGTTCTTGACTGCGGAAAGACTGGGACTCGCTATTACCATGAGGAAATAAGAACCTGCATCACTTGGATGAAAAGTGGAGAGATCTACGCCGTGAGGGATGCAGTGGATGGCTGCAGTAGGAGCGAACGCTCTTCTCACTTCCTCCGCGCCGTAAGTGGATGGTGTTATGATGGCCGAGACCTTCTTGCTGAACCAATGCCAGTCTCTCATCATCCTGATCTTTGAACGGATCAACCTCAATCTTCCTATGATATCATCGGACCAGAGGGAGAAGGGGAGTGAAAAGGCGCGGATGCCTTGTACGGTGGCGACTACCGGGACGGTGGCGCGTCTGAGAGTCTTGGAGATTGGCCGCATCCCGAGGCTCGGTTCCCACACCAACTCAGCATCAGGAATGGAACCTTCTTCTGGAAAGGGGATGAACTCAACTCCCAACTTTGAGAGTTCACGCGTTAAGTTTGCCCTGTAGTTACTGACACTCAATGCGTATCTGCTGCGAGTGAGTATGGCTATTTCCACGTCAACCCCTCCTTCCGGCTGCGATTAGAATCGTCAACCGCATGTTGCATCTGTACTCTTGGATTTTCCAGTATTCGTTAGGTGCCTTATCGACTTTGTGTAACGAGTCTCTACTGCCAATGGCTTCCAGGCCCAAGGCGGGACGGTCATCTAGGGGGCCGAGAGAAAAGTTAATTGTCGATGGCTCCTCAGGGTGCCGGAACGCAGATGATCGGTCGACGCATGGTGCTAATCTTCATAGCGAACGGCCTGGGCGGCATCTTGGGCTATATTGGCCTCTTCGCCATAATCCGATTCACGCCCAACTCTGATGAACTCCTCGGTCTGGTCGCGTTCGGCCTCGGCTTCGCGGGGTCCTTCTTCGTTCTTGCGGGCTTGGGAGTGCCAGCGGCCCATATCAAGCGCGTCTCTCAGGGCGAACCGCTGGAGCAGTGCATCGGGACATTCGCCTTCCTCAGGACTATCCAAGTCGGCATGGCCATCGGGGCCACTCTTCTCGCCTTGTACGTGTGGACCGACGTTCTTGGCCGAGGCTTTGAGACGCCCCTCCATCTTCGCGTGATTTTCCTCATGCTGCTCTACCACGTGATCCTCTCAGCGGCGACGTTCGCCATCACCACGTTCAACAGTCGTCTCGAGACGGCGAAGAGCCAGACTAGCAACTTGGTCGGCACTACTATTCGTGTCGCAGGCATGATTGTCGTGGCCATGGCGGGCCTTGGCGCCCTGGCTCTTGTATGGGCTTACGTAATGGG
>JBHIBK010000373.1:0-2297 GCA_046759065.1 Thermoplasmata archaeon
TGAGCTTTCCGACATTCTTGCGCTTCTCAAGCAGAACTACTCCCGTCTCGAAGCCGCCTATGTCCGCGGCTTCCCTTGCGGCAGAGATTATCTTCTGCGCAGTGCTCGCACCGATTTCAGCGGCCTCCGCAAGCGCCTGAGGCGCAGAAACGGCTATCGCCATAAGATCCGTATATCCAGCATCTCTCAGTTTATCGGCGGTTGCGGGTCCTACACCTGGCAACTCCTCTATATCTGTTGCGTTCATTCCTTCACCACCAAGAAGTTAATCCCGCCACGCCTTATAAGACTATTTTCTGGAGATGAGTAAAACTGAAGCCAGAATCCATCGAGATTGTCCGAAATTGGCGGTGAAACGACAACTGTTTAAGACTCAATGCAATCGCTCACACGTGAAGAGGGTAAGCTTCGACCGAGTGGCGGATGAGTACGATGAAACGAGATATCTCCCACAGGATGCGATGAACAAGGTCCTTGATGCTCTCTGTGAGGAAATGAGCGGGGGTGAGAGCGTGCTCGATGTCGGATTCGGAACTGGCAGATTCGCCGTCCCGCTATTGATGAGAGGTTTCTCCGTGACTGGCATAGACATCTCCAAGAAGATGATCGCCATCTCCAATGCCAAAGGCTTCAGCCGTTGTGTGATGGGCGACGCCTCGTTCTTGCCCTTCAGAAGCCATTCCTTTGACTTCGCTCTTGCGAATCATGTCCTCCATCTCCTTGAGGACTGGATGGACGCTCTCTCGGAAATCAGGCGGGTGGTCAGGACCTCTTTGATATCGGTAATCATCGTGAAGGAATCTGGGTGGTTCAAGGAGGGATATGATGATTTTCTCGAGAGATATGGATACGAGAGGAAAACACTGGGCATAGGTGAGAAGGAACTCTCTGAGAGGATGCCGCCAAGGGCCGTCAGAGCTACTGCGAGCGTCACCCTCACCCAGTCAGCGGATATCGTCTTGGACAGGCTTGAGAGGAGATGCCTTTCGACCCAGTGGGAAGTCCCCGAGGATATACACAGAAAGGCGATAGCAGAGATGAAAAAGAAGTATGGCGGGAAAGAGCTAGAGAGCAGTTACGATGTGGTGACATGTGTTTGGGATGTTGACGACTTTGATGTGAGCGCTCTGATGTACTAGTGTGTTATCTCGTCTATGTCGTCAGGGGCGCCTGCGAACGCCATGAGCGCCTTCTTTTCCATGAAGTGAAGGTCGGCGGGTATTATCAGGCAATGAAGGGGCTTCCCGAGGTCCAGGTCCATGAGCTCCCCGACCCTTTCGCATCTCGCCACAGCTTCGGGAGAGCCCGCTTCTGATATGACGCACACGATGGTGTCCTCGGTGAATGCCATCTTCCGCTCCTTGCCCTCCATCTCGAGGAGGTAACCCAGGGCCTCCTTCGCATCCATTTCTTTGCCCCCTTCGTCGATGTCCAGAAGAATGAGAGTATGTAGTCCCATCATCCGATTCTCATGGATTACTTCGTACGGACTGGTGGGAAAGAACTTCTCCTGTGGGAATGGAAGGCTGGTAGTCCTTCCGAACTTGTATGACTGGAGGCCGACAAGACTCGCGGCCGCCGTCAGAATCGAAACGCCGTAGACGATTCTTGTGGGTATCCCGCCCTCCTCGGCTCTCAGCCTCAGATCTACATGCGTGGTCGCCGTCATCGGGTCCCCTCCGATGAGGAATCCGACCCGCTTGGACCTCGCGGCCTCGAGGATGACATCGCCCTTCTCGACCTCCTCTCGACCCAGAACGTGGATGTCCTTCCCGAGAAGGGATTCGACGCTCTCTTGGCTTGCCCCGACAAGCTTGGATGTGTAGAACTCAGCGAACAGGATATCGCACGAGCGGGCTTCCTCCATCCCTTTCACTGTGATGTCCTTCTCATCGAAGAGTCCTAAGCCTATAAATAGAATCTCTCCCATGATATCGCCAGATGAGGTCTCAGTTCCTGATCGTCCCCAAAGCCAAAGGTGAGGCCGTTCGTAAAAACCTTTTGGAAATAGATGCCCTGAACAAGGAGGTCAGAATCGAATCCGATGACGAGAACATATTCATTCCATTGAACAGAGTCGTGGATCTCGGTTTCGAGGTGGCTGAGAGGGATGCAAGGACGATTAGGACGAGGCCACGGTCATACGAGGAGCTGGTTGAGGTTCCTGACGAGATGAGAAGCCTTCTGCCCAAGTCCTTTGACGTCGTTGGGAGTGTCCTCGTTCTCAAGCTGGCCGAAGAACTTCTTTCTTTCTCTGAGGAAAACCTCGAGCTAAGCCGAGCAACTTCCTTTAGACT
>JBHIBK010000374.1:0-2275 GCA_046759065.1 Thermoplasmata archaeon
GTCGATGCGTGGTCGAAAACGACCTGCTCGTTCCCGCAATCCGGACAGCGAACTTGAAGAAATCGGCTTTCCGGTTTCGGCAATTTCACCAACTCAGTCACCCAGCTCAAACTTCTTCGCCCTGAAACATCTTCGATGATGAGCTTTGCCGCACTCTCCGCATCGGTATCGGATGTATACGCGTCTCGTCGGCTTCTCTCTCCCTTCGTACTTGGCCCTTGGAAATCCCCCGTAGCCCGCCATGACTCGCCTGAACCTTCTTTGGCCTTTCTTGAACTCGCTCCTAGGCCTTGTCTTGACCCTCTCAATCTCTAGGTCCGTATGTTTGCTGCAGGAAGGACAGTATCCTCTTATCTTGCGGGGCATTTTCATCCTTCAGACCTCGTGGAACGTGCTATACATCAAACTGATATTTAGGGTTTGGGCTACTCAAATACAGCTGGATTGACCTTACGATGAGACGGCCACAGATGAGACGAAGAAGAATGGCAAAAATTATATATTGGCAGAATAATAATTGCCATGGTGATTAATGAATGCAGGGGGAGATGAGGTTGAGCCGATTGGACAACGAGATAATCGAGAGGCTCATCTTCACGGGGATGTCCAAGAATCTGGCAAAGACCCTAGTCTTTCTTTCGAAGAGGGATGAGACTACCTCTGTTCAAATAGAGAAGGCAACTGGACTCAGGCAACCCGAGGTCTCTCTTGCCATGCAGGAACTGCGTCGAAGAGGATGGGTTGCAAAGAGGGACATCAAGAAGGAGGGGAAGGGAAGGCCTGTTCACGCCTACCACCTAACCAAACCGTTCAGCAAGATAATCACGTTGATCAAGAGGGAGGAGGACAAGAATATCGAGAGAGTCATGAAGAACATGAATGAACTGCGTTCCCTCACGAAGTAGTCACCGAATTTCCTTCACGCCCTCGTCGGTTCCCATGAGAACGAGATTGGCAAGATTCACGAATAGGCCATTCTCCACAACGCCCGGAATGTTGTTCAGCTTCCCCTCCAGTCTCTTCGGAGAGGGTATCGTCTTGAACCTGCAGTCAAGAATGTAGTTGCCATTGTCCGAGACGAAGGGTATCTTCCGGCTTCTTCTGAGTTCCACCTCCCCTCCCAGCTTCTCGATCCTCTTCATCGCGGCACTCCAGCCAAAGGGGAGCACTTCCACGGGAACAGGAGATTTCGAACCCAGGCTGGAAACTTGCTTCGACTGGTCGACAACGATTATCAGTCTCCTTGAAACGCTGGCGACAATCTTCTCCCGGACGAGGGCACCGCCCAAACCCTTGATCAGATTCAGCTTGGGATCGACCTCATCCGCCCCGTCAATCGAGACATCCACTCTCGGATGTTCATTCAAACTGGAGAGAGTTACCTTACACTGTCTGGCCAGGTTCTCCGTCTTGATGGAAGTCGGTATGCCTATGATCCGGAGCCCCCTTTCCACCATCCTTCCCAGCTTCTTGATAGTGTAGTGAACGGTGCTGCCTGTTCCCAGTCCGACCACCATTCCATCCTTCACAAATTCACAGGCAGCGTCTCCCGCTAGCCGCTTGAGCCTCTTCATCCTGAACCCCTCATCCCCTCAATCGTTCGACAAAGCTCGTCAATCACGAAGTCGTTGTATTCCCGTCCCTTCTCTATGGTTGCATTGGCCGAGTCCCCGCTCACGCCCTCCCAGTACTTCTCGGGATTCCTGAGAACCTGGTACTTAGGGATTCTGCTTTCGCCCTTGGGCCTCTCCGATTTGACCAGATCGGGACGAATCGCGAGCACGCGGGAAGTCTCCATGAGCCCAGAATGTCCATCGCCCTCCTCCACGTTGTCTGAGCGGTAAAGAATCTCATAGCCGGAGACGACCATCACATTGACATCCCTTTCATCCACGACCTTCTTCGCAGCGAGTCGAAGTGCCGCCATGTGAAGGCTTCCCGCGTGACCAGACAAGAGAACAACGTGTTTGAACCCGTTTCTGGTAAGTTCGCTCACCACGTCGTAGGCGAGTGACCTCATCGTGTCGAAGCTCACGGATATCGTGCCGGGGAAGTTCCTCGTTGTGGAGCAGTTCCCATATCTTATAGGGGGTGCCACGAAAGCTCCCATTCTCTGGGCAACTTCGGATGCTACATACTCGGGCTGGATAGAATCCGTGCAAAGTGGCAGGTGCGGACCATGCTCCTCAACAGCTCCGATGGGAACGATGACGACTGAATCCTCCTTGACCCTCTCCTGAAACTCCTTCGAAGACATTTCATCGAGAAGCATGTT
>JBHIBK010000375.1:0-2261 GCA_046759065.1 Thermoplasmata archaeon
GGGTAGCGAGAAGGCGTGCACCTGCGTGTCTGTGACCGTGATCGGATTGACATCTGGGCTCGGATAGGGATCTGGACCCACTCCATCATTGTAGTAGGTTGATGTGGACGTTGTACCGTCTCCCCAGTCCCATTCAAACGTCAGGTCATCGCTACCTACATCAGATGCCGTGGCGCTGAACGTGATGTTCCGGCCTATGAAGAAGGATGATATATCCCTTATCTCCCAGGTCCAGGTATTCGGATGTCGGACATTGAAGGTGTGGTCCAGCCACACCTCGGTGCCATCCTCGAAACCTATTATCACCCAGACAGGTGTGGAACCCCATAGCTTGCCGTTGATTGGATCGTCCATGGGCGTGTAGTGGACTATCAATGGAATGTCTTCGAAGAGGTTGACTGTGACGTTGGGTTCGGTCTTTGCCTGCTCATTCGGGCTTCCTGGCTCTCGGACAATGTGGATGAGTTGTACGGGCACACCAGCTTTCATGATTTCCAAGCTGACGTCGTGCCACTTCTCGCCGGAGACCCTCAGAGTGAGGTCTACTATCGCTTTCGCCTCAACAGAACTTGGATCGATGGACGGATCTACATTGTTGACGACGATGTCCTTCGTCAACGTAACGCTACCACCGTCATCGTCCGAGACAATCACAGTTACGGTGAAGTTCCCGTTGTCTCCGTAGGTATGAGTGACGCTGGCACTTATGTTGAATGGATAGATTCCCAGCGGGCTCGGATCTGGGTCCGGCCCAACCCCATCGTTGTAGAAAATCACTGTCTCCGTCGTTCCATCTCCCCAATCGAATTCCAGGATTATGTCATCGCTACCAGGATCGGTCGCTTCAATCGAGAATGTGACTTCCTCTCCCTCATTCGAGCTGCCCGGGAAATCGACACTGGTCACCCTGGGTGCGAGATTGGACACTTCGATATCTGTTGAGATGAGAAGCACACCTCCATCGTCGTCAGTAACACGAAGTTCCAGGGTGAAGGTTCCGTCATCACCATAGGTGTGGGACATGTCGCAAGTCGCATCGAAAGGATAGATACCATGTGGGCTCTGAGGAGGATCCGGCCCAACGCCGTCGTTATAGAACACGACCGTGTCGGTAAGTCCATCGCCCCAGTCCCACTCGAATGTCAGGTCATCACTGCCTGCATCGGATACCGAGCTCTTGACATCAATCTCGAATCCTTCATCCGCCGAACCGGGAGAGGAAAAGGAAATCTCCACCGGCACCAGATTGTCAACCTGAATGCCGACCGTGTAGCTCATGCTTCCCCCATCATCGTCCTCTAGGGTGAGAACTATTGTGTAGACGCCATTGTCCCCCCAATCTTGAGTAGCGTTCAAGCCGAAGTGCATGGGATTGATGTCAGGGCTCGGATATGGGTCAGGACCCACGCCGTCGTTGTAGAATGTCCAGATGTCAACCGTTCCTTCACCCCAATCCCAGGTCACAGTCGTGTCATCGCTACCTTGGTCATCAACTTCGATCGAGAACACGCTCGCTTGACCCTCATCCAAAGGTGACGGGAATATCAGGCGTGCACTTGGGTATGCGTTGATAACGTTCCAATAGGCCGTATCTGTGGAGTTCTGGCCACCAGGATCTCGAACCGCCAGTGTAGCCCTCCCAATATAGTCGTCTCCCCACGTCTTTGTGGCAACAGGATCGGTCGACCAGCTCGTGTCCCATATTCCATCGCTCTCGAAATCCCAACGGAACTCAAGGACATCACCCTCCGGATCCACCGAACCGCTCCCGTTGAAGAGGAGAGGCTCGTTCTCACGCGCTGAATAGGGGCCTCCGGCTTCTGCAATAGGCATCTCGTTCCTGACCACGATGGTTGTGTCAATGGCCACTCCCTGAACCGCCCACTCGTTCTGAGAAGAAGCGGTAACTGTCAACTTATCGGACATACCTTCGGTCCCAAGTGGAACATCCAGTTCGACGACTATGTACTTCGTCTCATCCTGACCCAGTTGTCCGGTTTCCGATATTTGAGGCTCACCCGGATCAACTTGCCCATCTTCGTCCAGGTCGTCATAGATTCTTGTATCCCAGCTGTTGGATGACTCGGCTGTCAAATCGAAATTGTCCTCCAGACCACGATTGGTGACCATGTGAGGATAGTTGACTGTGACATCAGGCTGCACGACCTTTGTGGTATCCGCCACTACCTCGGGTGGTGGATTGACAGGAAGCGGTGGTTCGGATGTAGTGAAAACCTCAAAAGAGGTGTTGAAGTAATTCG
>JBHIBK010000376.1:0-2256 GCA_046759065.1 Thermoplasmata archaeon
GAAGAGACGCAAGCACGAAATCGTTGAAGCCGTGCGAAATCGCTTCAATGACCGTATCATTCCCATATATACGGCACTCGGATTCAAGGACTTCTCTGAGATCGATATTACCCCTGATTATACGATCCGCATCACGAGGACCCACGATGGAGATGTTGTCGGATCATGGCCCCTCGAGGCGCTATCCACGAGTGAACGAATCACCCTAGCGATCACCCTCCTCGCGGTTGGAAAGGAGCAGTTTGTGCCGGACTATCCTTTCTTCGTCCTCGACGAAATCATCACGAGCTATGATCCACAACGCTTTGAGGTGGTCAGGGAGAACCTAGTTGGGATCGCAAGATTCGTTATCATGACGGAACTTGCTCCTAGGGAAAAAACAGAAGGAATCGAGATCGCCTATTCAAAATCGGTAGCGTAATAGCTTCGACTAAAGGTTACCAGACGTGTTCCGCAACATTTCGACAAATGAGAATTGTATTCCGATGCGAGAGCCCCGAAACCTGGGAATCCCGCCGCACCCAGTGGACGGGTGTTGTGCAATTACGCTAGCGCTCTTTAGTGCACTCGTCGAGATACCTGTTGTCTGAACCAGCAGGTTCTCTTAGAGGACAATGACAAGTCATTCTCAAGAGGATGATAGGAGATCACTCTAAGGTGACACGTTGACTCACGTAGAGGAGAGGGAGATACGATTCGCCTCTGAGACGGTCGCCGCAAAGTGGTCTCATGGTAATGCTAGAGCGGGTGAGTTGATGCCCGGCCTATATCTCTCCCCATGATTTCTTATCCCGGGGTTAGAAGGAATTATAGAGGCGTAGGTTTATTCAATGGCGGGGCACGGCCCGTGTCTGGGCACCTGTCTCACCACATGTGTTCTCCGCGGGCACGGCCCCTCCTTCAAGTCGCATGAATGGAAGGCTCGGATTCACTTTCACGGACCTCCCCCCTGAAGACTTATCTCCCCCGAGGTGATTCTCCCCGCTGGTGAGACAGGTGTTTAATGGAGACGCAAGTAGAGAGCTTCAGCTAGAACGGTCAGGAGATAGCCCAAATTTAGAGAGTGGATTGAGATGGCTTGATAGCCACCAGATTCACAAGTTTGTCTCACTCGCTAAGGCTGAGGGGTTCCGTCCGACTTCCATCGACCAGGGGAGACAGATTCTCCTCCGATTCGAGGCGTTCCTAAAAGACTGTTACGGCAAGAGACTTGAGGAGGCTGGCTGGCAGGAGTATGCCGCCTATAAGACCTGCTTGGCGGAAACCGGGCTTTCCCGGGCCACGGTTCGATGCTATCTGAGTTACCTTACTAGCTTCTACCGCCTCCGCGCCCAATCATCTCAGGACCCGAGGCTCCTCGACCTCTACGCGAAAGTCAGGGCCCTCGGCATGGTCCGGAAGGCAAGGAGCACGCGGTGGAGGCCCTTGGACTTAGAGACAGCACGACAGCTCTTGCAGGCCGCCACCGGCGAGGACCACGTCTTCCTGATGACCCTCCTCTACACCGGCGGCCGGGCCCAGTTCTACGGCCTGCGGGTCGAGGACCTAGACTTCGAGCGAGGGGAGATCACCACTGTAGTGAAGGGCGGTAAGGTGGCCACCATTCCCCTCCATCCCACCCTGGCGGCCGTCCTCCAGGATCACCTGTCGAGACAGGGGTACGCATCGGCCTTCGTCTTCCGGAACGGCAAGGACATCGAGTCCCGGAGGGGACAGCGGGCGAACCGGCAGAACGCCTGGAGGATCTGCAAGCGGGTGCAGCGGGCGGCGGGCATCGAGGAGAGCGTCCACCCCCATCGCTTCCGGAAGACCCTGGCCACCTACGGGAAGCAGATGGGCCTGGATCCCCAGTTCCTCCAGGCCATCCTGGCCCACGAGAGCGTGAACATCACCCTGGACGAGTACGCGCGGGTGGAGCTGGAGGACGTGAAGCGGGAGTTCGCCAAGCTGGACCTGCTCGCCGTGGAGGATGGCAAGGGGGAGGGACAGACAGAAGAGGGCCGCCTGCTGGCGAGGCTCCGGGGATTGGCGCCTCCGGGAAAGGAGCAGGCCTGGAGGATGATCATTAACGGGCTGGAGGGCCTGCTGGGAGCGACACCGATCAGAGGAGAGGGGACGCCGTAGGGGGGCCGCTATGAGAGAGAGCGGCACACTGCGCGGGTCCCCAGGACGCAGAGGATTCCTTGGTGGCCTCCTCGTCATTCTTCTTGGCATAGCGCCTCTTGCCTCAGGCCAACACTGGGAGATCGACGCGAC
>JBHIBK010000377.1:0-2255 GCA_046759065.1 Thermoplasmata archaeon
GTTTATGAACGGTATCTCAATATATCGTAGGGAGCCTCGATAATGTCTCCCAACGGATCCAGGAGCTTCTTACGTAACTCGTCCGCGCGATCCCTCTCGGACAACAGAAATTGTATGTCATCGCGCTCAAGAACTCGTGTCCTGACTCTGCCGAGGGTCTCCGTCGGGTCGATAGACTTGCCCCCGAAAAGGGGGTTGAATGTCGCCAGTCGCGACTCGAACTTTGTCCAATAGTTGAAATCCGCCCAGTCCTGGCGAAGCAGATGGTGCCAAATCTCGGCAATCGTTTGAACGAGAGGCTGCCAGCCTGGTTCGCTCGTAAGGTCGAAGTTCAGGGCATCGATGAGACACTCTGACATGATTCCGTCGGCTTTGCTGCTGATCTCAAGCCATGAGGAGGAGTAACTGTCGCAAGCGTTGTAGTAATCCAGGATTCGTGGACGCAGTTCTTTGTCAAGGATACGCTCTCGATGGCTCTTGTTAATGGTCGACCACGTTCTAGGCTGCACGGTCCTGAGATCTCTTAGTGCATCCCCATCCTCCATAATATCGTTGTAGAGAGGCACGTACACATCATCCCACAGTTTAAGTTGGCTTCTTCTTTGCCACTCACGTCTCTGGCTCCTCTCGTGGACATGCTCGTAGACGAGTAGATACAGAAATCCGGTAAGAGAAGCTGCCGAGAGGAAACTAAAGAGAGTAACGCGGTCGGTCGTCATCGGGAGGACGTCTATGGAAACGAACTGGCCTGCTAGTGATTCGAATGCAAATGTAAGAAAGAGAAAGAGGATTTTCAGCACCAATCCCCATCTTTCAGCTAGGAACTTCAGACTCACACTCCAGACTAAGCAAATTCTGCATATTAAATCATCACCCATTGGACATATCGTTCTGAACCTCACGCCCCCCGTCGCGCCCGCACAACACCGTGGACCTTGCCAACCGAGACGCCTAACGCCCTTGCAGTTCCTCGGATAGTCCCTATCTTCAAGTATCTGGCATAGATTTCCTCATCGCTTACGTTCACTTTCATCGGCCTTCCCAGCTTTTTCCCCATGTTCTTTAGGGCTCGGAGACGTTGCTTCGTGGCCTCGGCGATGGCGGTCCGCTCCAACTCCGCGATGGCCACGATCACCTGGAGGATGGCCCTGCCTATGGGGGTGGAGGCGTCTATCCCCTCCATGATGGAGACGACGGCGATGTTCTTCCTGGTGAACTCCTCCATGTCCAGGACGAACTCCGACGCCCGTCGCCACGCCCTGTCTATTCGGAAGACGATCAGGGCCTGAAATTCGTAGGACCTCAGCTTCTTCTTCAACGCCTCCCACTGAGGACGTGGGCCCTTCCAGGCGGAGGCGTATTCCTCCACCACGGTGGCAACCTCCCATCCCTTGGCTTCGGCATGGGCCCTGCAGGCTCGTAGCTGCTGCTCCGTCTCCTGTCTGTCGGTGGACACGCGGACGTAGATGGCGGCCCTCAATCAATCATCCCTGTCACCTCACGATCTTGATGTGCCAGCCTTTCTCGTACACGGCGTACAGACGCTTCTCATAGCTCTCCAGCTCACGCTCCGTCATCAGAATGATGCGCTCCCCGGGCTCCTTCCCGTGGAAAAGACGCCCCATGCGCTGGGCCTCCTGGCGGCGGGAGCCGTAGAGGAAGTCGACCTCTATCACCCGGCGGATGTCCGGGAGGGAGATCCCCTCATCCCCTACCCTGCTGACGACGACTTGCAGGGCCTGCCTCAGGATCTCGAGGCGCTTCCCTGTCCTCCCATAGACGTGCGGCAGGCCGTGCTTCGTGGCTATCCGCTTCCCCAGATCGATGGAGTCGCAGAAGACGATGGTCTTCACGGGATCCCGGAGCAGCTCCTCCAGCTTCTTCAGCTTGCCGCGGAGACTGTCGAAGACGAAAAGGGTGATGTCGGGCTTCTTGAAGACCTCCATCTCTAGGAGGCGATGCCAGTCCATCCCCACGGGGAAGCCCGTCAGGGCGAAGATGTAGTCCGTCCTGCCGTCCTCCCTGTAGGGCGTGCCGCTCAGACCTATGCGATAGTCGGCACGGATGGTGGCCATGCGGGAGAATGTGTTCGCCGGCAACCGGTGGCACTCGTCGAAGATCGCCAGCTTCCACTCCCGTCTTCGGATCTTCTCATAGGAATGGTAAGTAACGACCTCGACACCGTGCTCCTCGCCGAGGTGCCCCTCGAGACGCGACTCCCATTGCTCCCGTAACGTAACGGTCGGGACGACCAC
>JBHIBK010000378.1:0-2253 GCA_046759065.1 Thermoplasmata archaeon
GCATCGCCACCCCGCCCGAAGACCTGCCTCAGCAGAGCTGAGAAGGACTCGGTCTTGTTCTCGGCGATGTCTGGCGGCCTGACATCCATTTTCCTCTCCAACTCCTTGAAGAACACGGTTGATGCCGCGTGGCCTAGGATATCCATCATTGCTTGCTCTATCACGTTACCCACCTGCGAGGAGGCCGAGAGGGACACGCCAACACCCTTCCTGTCTTTCCTAACTCCGCTTTCCCTGGGAGTGGAGCTCATCGCCCTCGTGAACCATCAAAACCATTACGAGATCCAGTCGGCGGCGGCTCCGCGGACAGAATGACAGTGCTCGCTCTAAAGAGGATTATTCTGTACCCCAATCGAAATCCGATAGCCTATGCGTGAGAGCTTCACATCGAGGTGGAGCCCTCGCCCTTGAGGAATCACCGCCGCCTGTCCACATCTCCTTTCGGCGTGCAGCCATGAACAGTGCTCAGAGTTGAGCCCACGAAGAAATGCGCTGTATCGCATCACAGAACCGGCGAAAGGATCCGGCTAGTCTGAACACCGCGACCCCCATTGAACCAGAGAGTCAGTCTCCATAAGTGCGGCAATCCGAAACAATCACGGATTACTTATCATGTCCTCTCTCTCCACTCTTCGTGACTACAACGATAGGAGGAACGGCCTTTCATTCATGCTCACGACACTATCCAGAACAAGGAAGATGGGAGTCACAGTTGTGGTTATGGCGCCAAAGGGGATCCACAAGGGAACCGTCAGTTCCTTGATACCTCCTACGACATCGTGCTCGACTCGGCCGGTGCTTCAATAGACAAGGTCTTAGAGGATGTGTTCTTCCGTTAAGGGAATCTGCGGAAGAGGCTGGACAGCTAGGAGTAATCATCTGTCGCGTGAAGGGTATTGAGGCCCTAAGGGGGATGTCCTTGGGCGCCAGTTCTCACCCTTCCTTGCACTGGGACCTCGGCGGAGAGAGTGTTTCTCCGGAGACGGAGGTGCGCTCAGAATCAGACCTCGAGTCGCGTTTCGATTGCTCAGTTGAATAATCCTATTAAGGAGAATCTGGTAGCTTTACCGGCTTGCGAAGCGACTCCCACGTTTCTTGGGTGGTCGTTTCGCCTATGCACTGGGGCAGGAATGGGAGCGTATGTCCTTTGTGTGCGATCTGTGCAGGCTCATCTCCCATGGAGACGCGGAGACTAAACGGCATCATCCGCCCATGGACGAGTCCGTCGAAGACCTGGCGTGCGTCGTGGTAGACTGCCCGTCATGCAGTGCTCCCCTGGTGGTGTTCTCCTTCCATGGCAGGGATCCAACCAAAGATGAGAAGCTCTACGCCCGAAGCGTGATACACGAGCTGTTCCCGGGAGCCATCATCGAGACCACCCAGAGAACCGTCGAGGACCACCCCCACTGGCACATAGTAGGGCCGGTGGAGAGAAGGCAATGACCGGGCGTCTGCCTGGGTTCCAACCACCAAAAGGCAGTTGCCACCGGATCGCGCGATAGATCCTTTTCTTGATGGCCGACCTCTGGGGTGGACACGATGCGGAGAACGTCTTATGAGAAGTGTATCGGAAACCGATTCGTTCTCAGAGCAATCGTTAAGAGGCCTCAGCGGGTCCAGATGTGTGCGGAGACAAGCTCATTCGGGAGGAATGAAGGATGGAGAAGGGTGAGATCGTCGAGTTCATGGAGAAGATGAAGCCGAGGGACCACGTCATCCTCCTCTATACGGGTCGCAGGGACAAGCACGACGCCCTCTTCGCCTACCTGAAGGCTGGGCTGGAGCGAGGTGAGGTCACCGCCTACGTAGCCAGCCAGGAACCCCCCGAAGAGATCAGGCGGGACTGGTACATGATCGACGGAAAGTTCGATGCGTCGAGGACCCACGAGCTGTGGAAAGGGCTGCTGGACGAATCCCTGGAGGCGGGGTTCAGGGGGTTGAGGGTGGCGGGGGAGATGGCGTGCTTCTTCGAGGAGGGGTTGGTGGAGGAGCTCTTGGAGTACGAACGCAGCCTGCACACGACCTTGGAGATCCCAATGACGGCGATATGCGCCTACGACTCAGAGCTCGTCGCCAGAGAAGGTGGAGCCGAGGTGCTCCGCGACCTCCTCAACTCCCACATGACGGCGATTATAACTGAGCCGAAGAAGGACGCAGTGAAGATGGAGGGAGAGCCCCGAACACAGGGGCGTTGAGGTCATGAAGAGGGGCGTCCTTGAGCGAGGGATCACAGGCTTTCTGGATCTGATAGTT